>JAJDEK010000054.1 GCA_029259875.1 Planctomycetaceae bacterium | reverse complement strand
ATTTTTCTGGCGGTATTCTCATGCTGATTCTGTTTGTGCAGCGCAGTTTCTGGCCTGTTGTCATTTTGGGTGTACTCTATTCGGTTCTCTATATTCCGACTATGATGCTGACTAATTCACTCACATTTCAGCATTTGAAGGATCGAGAAAAAGAGTTTCCCATGATCCGCTTATGGGGCACGATCGGTTTTGTCGTTCCCGCATGGGTGGCAGAAGGAGTATTCCTTGCGCATCTCAAAGGACAAGAACTGAATAACGGGCGAGGAATTGTATTGGCGATGGCGGGGGTCGCGGGTGTGATTATGGCCCTCTATTGCCTGACACTCCCACATACACCTCCGGTTAAGAGTGATAAAAAAGATCTGGCTCCCGGAAAAGTACTCAAGATGCTTAAGCTGCGTCACTTTCTGGTCCTTGTTCTCGTCACATTTATCATCTCCATCGCGCATAAATTTTACTTCCAATGGAACGCCCCGTTCTTGAAAGCGATGCTGGGACTCGGACAAGTCCAAGGTGCCTGGGAGCAGAGAATCAGTTCCATAGGTCAAGTCTTTGAAGTGCTGGTGATGGCGGGCCTTGGATTTGCTCTTAAAAAATTTGGTTTCAAGACTGTGATGCTGGTTGGCCTATTCTCGTATATGATGAGATCAGTCATCTTCGCCTATGCTTCAACAATCGATGATTCTTTTGCCTTGGTCCTCTCACTCACCTGTCTGGGCCAGGCCATGCATGGACTTTGTTTTGGCTGCTTTCTGGCCGCCGCTTATATCTATGTCGATAAGGTTGCTCCTCTTGATGTTCGTGGGAGTATGCAAACTTTTTTCGGCACGTTTGTGTTTAGTTTAGGAATGTTTGCAGGTGGGTTCATTAGTGGAAAAATCGGTGACTTTTTCACTTCAACAGGAAAAGACACTTTAATCCGTTCACAACTGAATGTTCAATCAGAATCTGGAATCCTAGCTTTCACTCAAAAAAATCTAGACGGCGATATTATTAATTTGTTTCGTGACTGGCCTGGAATCTGGTTGAGTAGTGCCGCCATTGCCCTCTTTGCCACATTGTTGTTCTGGGCTTTCTTCCCCAAAGTCCATTCTGCAACCCCTATGACTCCTGCTGAAGAAACGACGTAATGCCATTTCACATCTCAGAAAATGCCCTTATCGGTGGAGCTGTTCTGATTTTCTCCCTCTTTGGCTTGATTAAAGAACAATGGTTTTTAGCTCATACGAGAAAGGGGCAACGTCTCACGGAATGGTTTGGACCAGCAAGAGCGATCTGGGTTTTACGAGTGATTTTTCTGACGGGAATCGTATTTGGAGCACTATTGGCAGCCGGAACCATTCAGCCAATTCAATGGGAATAAATCCGTTTGCCCCAGCGAAAGCTGTTAAACAAGCTGCCATAATGACATATCTACTACTGCATAAACCTGCTCTATTCACGTGCCATAATGACATTTCGTTCAAAAGTCTATCTGGACTTTTCTGTGCATATCAACGATAAAATATTCTATTATAGATACTTACAACACATATCTTTGATTTGATTTAACTCAATCTCAATGGTATGGCCTTTGCTTAATCTTTATAAACCAGATACTTGTTTTTTCTGTTTTAGAGGATGTTTGGAAATGCCGATTTTTCGCTGGGAGCAATCTTGGAACCCGCTCAGGGACTTGGAGCGAGAAGTAGACCGCCTGGTTCAGGGGGTTGAATTCTCAGTTCAAGGAATCCGTATGCCCCGGCAATACCCTGCGGTTAATATTTTTGAACTGGATCACGAATACCTCATCACTGCAGAACTTCCCGGAATGCTAGCGGAAGACCTGGAATTGACAATAGCGAATAGTGTGCTCACTCTCAAAGGACATCGAAATCCCCCCGTCATTGCCGATGGTGAAATCTCGGAAGAACGCTTTCGCCGGCAAGAACGGACCTTTGGAGAATGGCAACGCTCAATTAGCATTCCGGATCGAATCTCTGAAGAACAGCTTTCAGCAGAATTCAACGAAGGGGTACTCAAAATTCATCTTCCCAAACTCGAAGAAGAGCTTCCCCGCCAAATTCCAGTGAGCTCAGGGGAATAGATCGAAAGATGATAAAATGAATCGACAAAACAGTAATGAAGAACAGCGGGAAATTGCTCATCCCGGACAATTTGTATTCACTCCACCAATTGATATCTACGAGACCGAAGCAGGGCTTGTGCTCTATGCTGACCTTCCCGGAGTTTCTGTCGGTTCACTTGAATTGCAAGTTCAGGACAACAAGCTCACATTACTTGGTAAAGTCGAGCCACAAATTCCTGAAGGCGCGCGTCCGCTGCATCAAGAATATGAAGTAGGGAACTATCTGCGTTCATTCATTCTGAGTGGAGAAATCGTACACAGTGAAATTGAAGCAAAGTTAGCTAATGGTGTCCTGCGTATTTTTCTCCCCAAAGCACCTAAAGCAGAACCTCGTAGAATTCAGGTAAATACCGGCTGATAGAATTTGACTCACATAACATGAGCCCCCTCTTCCCTATCGAGAATGTGAATCTTCGACAGTTTCGCTTTGTAACGTAGATGGTTTTAAATCATCTTCTTTGATCAGCAACTGGTTCTGTCTTTGCAACTGTAAAACTTCCTCACGATTTCCCACCAAGCCAGCTGCGCGCGACAATGCGGTGATGAACCGTCTATCAGTTTGATGCTGTAAATAAAGCGGCTTTAGTAAGTCGTATGCCTGTTGGCCTTCCCTTTGATAAATTAACAAATCTGCTTTAAGTAACAGGCTTTCAAAATCCTCTGGATCAATGACTAATGCTTGCTCGATATGTGAGAAGGCTTCTGGAATTCTTCCACGGTTTCTGTCAATTTGTGCTAGATAACGTAATGCGGTATTCGATAATGGATTCTGATTCAGACACCAACGCGCCTCTCGTTCCGCCGTATCCAAATCCCCCGAATACAACGCTGCATACGCCAGATCCAAATGAGCCTCTAACGATTCTGGTTCTAAAAAAAGAACCTGTTTAAGCGGTCCTGGCATTTCGCTTGCCCTGCCCGCTTGACGGAGAATATTAGCGACCAACATATAATTCTCAGCCTGATCGGCGCCCAACTCGATACTGCGTGTGGCATACTTTAGGGCTCGATCATAGTCTCCCTCGCTCAGCAATAGCCTCGCCAACATATCTTGATACCGACTTTGTTGAGGGTACTTACGAACCAGCGCCACCAATGCTTTTTTTGCTTGTTTGGGTAATTTCTGGTTCAGAGATATTCCAGCGATTGCTTCTACCGCTTCATAATACCGGGGATGATGGGGAGTCACATGTGAAAAGTTTTCCAACGCCTGAAAGGGTGCTCGATCCTTGATCAATTGCCCTAACTGGAAATGTGCGAACTCATCATTCGGATGTTGTTTTAAATAGGCTATCAATTCTTTCTGTTTGACTTTCTCCTGACTCTCTTCAGATCCCTGAGTCAATTCTACCTGATCAGTCTTTTTTGAGTGAGAAGAATCACTGCGGCCGTAGAAATAATAGATCAGCAATACAGCGACACCGATAACAGCCACGATTGATTTGCTCGAAAAAAGAATTCTCTTTTTCTGTATGGAAAATGGCTTGGTCAGCTTATCTGGTTCCGGCAGAGGTTTCATAATCACCGCTGTATTTGAGACAGGTCTTGAGAATCACTTGCACCTTCTATTAATGTATAACGCCTCCCTGGTTGTAATCCAGACCAGATTTCCGTTTTCCCCAGAGGCCAGGTCACTTTAGCAGTGACAGGCCCCGGACTTTTACCCACGCCGGATAACACCCAATTTTCATCGGCCGATAGATAACTACTACTACCCTGGCAATACCGGGTGAGCTTTTCAGATGCTACTGTCAGTTCAATGATAGCACCATTGGCACTTCTATTGGAAGCAGTTCCAATGAGCTGCAAACCAATACTTTGATTTGCAGTTACAGAACGATTCTCCAGCAGAACCAACTTCCCATTCAGATGAGAGACAGCAAGATCGGGTAATCCATCTCGATTAAAATCTGCGACTGCACTACCTCTCCCTACCTGTTTTTTCTGAAAAAAGGGACCTGCTTGTTGAGAAACATTTCGAAACCACTTCCCAGCTTGGTTCAGCAGAACTTGAGGTTCCTGTTCGTAAGGCTCATTTCTTCCTAGTTGCGCCAATCGATCATGAACGTGACCATTAGTCACAAACAGATCTTCCCAACCATCATTATTCATATCTAGAAAAGAGGCTCCAAACCCCAATCGCATGCGGCTCGGCATAGCCAGCCCCGTCTCATCGGTAACATCCAGAAAAAAGAGAGCCCCTTCATTTCGGTATAACGTATTCGTTTCGCCATAATAATTTGTGACGAAGAGATCAATCTTTCCATCATTATTATAGTCGGCCCCGGCAATGCCCATCCCTGCTTCCCGATCCCCCGCACGATTGAACGCCACGCCTGCAACCAAAGCCTGATCTGTAAAAACGCCATGACCATTATTCACCCACAACTGGTTGGCGACGGAGTCATTAGCAATATACACATCCATATCACCATCGCGGTCGAAGTCTGCTGTAAAGACACCAAGCCCTTGTCGAGCAGACTCACTATGTAAACCTGCTTTTTTCGAGACATTCAAAAACGAACCATTTCCCAAATTCCGATAGATCACATCATATTGCCCGCGCACATAACGCGGATGACAAATAAAATAAACGCGGCTTCCATCAACCTTGCGACTACAGAGGGGATACTTCTCTCGATCAATTTCCAGATAGTTGACCACATAGAGATCCAGCAATCCATCACCGTTTAAATCAGCCCAGGTACAACTGGCACCAAAGCCCGGATCATCAACGTGCGCTGACTGAGATGTTTTTGAAAATGTGCCATCTCCATTATTGCAATATAAGAGATTCCTACCAAATTGACTTACATACAGATCTTCAAATCCATCGTGATTATAATCCCCAACTGCGATCCCCATGGAATAACCGATAGAGATTAATCCCGCGAGCGCTGTGACATCCTGAAACGAACTCTTCCCTTGGTTACGAAACAAACGGTTGGACAAACTCACTGCAGAAACATCACTCTTTTTTTTCTTTGCTCTTCGCCACTCTTCTCCCTGACCACAGTACAAATCGGGAAAACCATCATTGTCAAAATCAAGCCAGCCCACCCCCGACCCCATCATCAAATGCAAATGACGTTTTGTCGTTGTGGGAGATTGATGCTGAAATTGAAGTTGAGAGTTTTCCGTAACGTCTTGAAAGAGAATTGCAGGCTGTTGTTCTTGAGCTAAGACGCAGGTACTACCATCAATCCCAGAGAGACAGCCACAGCAGAGCACCATCATCCAAGATCTCAGGCACAGACATGCTGAGACACTTTTAGAACGGAAATTGATCATCCAATTTCGCCTCTGAGAGTTCTACTAAGAATTGTGACAACCGCTCGACTAGAACCTGCATCAATTTTTCGCCCTTCTCAGCGGTCGCTCGATGAGGATTACCTGACCCGGAATTGGTGGTCAATAAATGCCAGGGGCGTGTAATACTAACCCAACCAGAATTGACGGCTTCAAATCGTGTGGAGTTGGTCGCTCCGTCATCTGCATTTAAAGCTCCTGATTCTGGATCACGGGAAACGAACTGCGGAAAAAAAGCCAGTGCCAGTGATGTTTCCATTTCCCCAGCGTGATCATCTGGATTCTCGAATATCTCTGCTTTCACGTCGGCTGAAGTCCCTCGAAACCAGTCAGCCAGAAAGATTTGAACCGGCGTAGAACCATTTAATTCACGCAATAACGGTTTAAAATCGTTTCCACCATGACTGTTCAGAATCAACAGTTTGTGTACGCCATGATTTGCCAGTGAATCAACCAGATCCGCAATGATTTGTCCTAACGTGGAAGGATTCACATTCATTGACAGTGGGAACTCGGATTGATTCGTTTCCGTTCCATAAGGAATCGAAGGTAACATCACGACCTTTGCACCACGCTGATAAGCGGCTTCACAAACTCGTGAGCCAATCGCATCTGCTTCGTAAGTGTCAGTTCCGTAAGGCAGGTGTAAGTTATGCGGTTCCGTAGCCCCCATTGGCAAAACTGCAACCTCGTAGGGATTCTCTTTCACATAAGCATAATTAGTCTCGGATAAAATCCAGGGACGCATCACAGATTTCGATGCCACTCACACATCTCCTTAATTGATTCAACAAATTTCACGGCCAGCTCACTCATTCTAACAGATTGCTGCGCGAACC
>JAJDEK010000530.1 GCA_029259875.1 Planctomycetaceae bacterium | reverse complement strand
TCTTTCTCTTCTTCCTTTTGCATTGATTTAATTTTTGCAGCGCGGGCCACCGTCAGACAAAATAATCCTGCCAACGTCATAGAATTCTTAGACGGCTCTGCCTTCTCTTCTGTAGGTAGGCGATAAGACCAGCCACCATCTTCGTTTTGAGTTTCAACAAAGCGTCTGGCAACCCCGATCATCGATTCTTCGATATCAATATTGGATCGGGAGGCAGTCCATAAACCCAAAACAGCAAATTGCGTACAGCTGTTATCTCCAGACGAAGTTCCCAATTTCGGGCGCGCTCTTGGATTATTAAGGGTACTTGAAGCTACCAGAGGACAAGAATAGCTCCACCCCCCTGTAGTTGTTTGACCGGCAATCAGTCGTGCTGCGTATCTTCGTATCATTGTCTTGTCTTCCCGATCTCCAATGCGGGAAAGTAATAAAGTTGCCAGCGCAAGATCGTAGGTCGATTTTAGTTTATCTGACTCTTTGAGAACAAAAAGCCTGCCTTTCTGAATGAGTGGATCATTGACCGGTACACCGTTTTCTAACAAAGCCAGTGTGCAAAGAGCTGTGATTCCGACCGGATGTCCTTCATATTCCCAGCTTCCATTAGCTTGCTGCTGGGATTTCAGGAACTCCATTCCTTTTAAGCGAGACTCGGTGACTTCTTTCGCTGTTTGTGCCTGCACTTCGGAAGTCAGTGCAACTATTGAAACGAAAGTAATCAGAATAAAAAATGTATTTTTAAAAGCGCTACAAAACATCAAAATCGACTCCAGGCGAGAACGAAGAGATCTATTTTTGATCTCAATTTCTATAATATTTAACCTATTGTAAATATGAGGTTTAGTAAAGAAAACGCAAAAACCTGTTAATTTGGATAAAAGCCAACACCAAGACTCTGAACGCTCTGATTTATTTGGATGCATTACGGGCCTGAGTGGTCAATTCTTCTATTTTGGAGACCACACATTTTTCCACAGAATCAGTAAAGGGACCTGGATAAGAGGTATAAGTCATTGCACCACCTCCTTCATAGCCTCCCTCTTTTAAAACACGAAGGCTTGGCAAATATCCGAATACATTGTTTGAATACCCGGCAACCCAAATGATTGGTTCTACATCCTCAACTGCACCAAAACCTGTCTTCAGATCTTTTTGCAGTCGAAGGGAGTAGTCAACGACCGTTTCACCACAAATTGCGACCAATGTTAAATCTGCTCCAAATTGAATGACCTGCAATGGGAATGCATAGCGTGTTTGAATGCCTCCACGCTCTTCAAGCTGTGCTAACAGACGTTCTGCATGACTCTTTTCATATTTATTTCCCCGTTCCTTTTGTTTAAGCAGTTCTTCTCGAGTGGGATGAGTCGCAAATTCCAGCTCCACATCATCCATAGCCACTCCCAGAGGTCCATGAATCATTCGTGGTTGTCGAACAGACAAAGCCACCTCGACTGCATTCGCAAGGGCACGTCCATGTTGCTTGGCCAAATCTAATGATCTCCGCGGATAGGGGTTTTGATCTCCACCACAGCCCATCATAAATAAAGCGACCATTCCCGGATGATCGGCTTCAAGATACTCCTGAGCAAATCCTGCGTAATCACCACAAAATTGATAAAAACCGAGCGTAGTATTATGGCAAGCGTAGCCAAAGAGGGCTGCAACTATCGAACCATCAGTCCGTCTGACACTCAAGACCGGCACCCGTTGATCAACGGGTCCTTGAGGATGAGGACTATTGCTCACACCCTTTGCAGTCGGCAAACGTCGATTCATTGCGAATCCCGCCCGACCGTACGAATATTTTAAGGTAACAGGTTCTAGCTTTGGCAACGTTTTACCTATAGTTGCTACGATTTTGTTGACTAAACCTTGAGTATACTCTCGCGCTTCAGCTCCACGATCACTTCCCAACCCTCGACGTGTTGCTTTTCCTTCACGCAACTCTGGTCCACAGTGCGTATGCGATGCATTCATCAATAAAGCCGCTGCAGGAATTTTGAATTCGGATTCTAAACGAGCCGCGATAGGATCTCTCAATGCGGGTGTAATCCCAATTAGATCTGTGGTAATGATGACTACTTTTTGCCCCTTCACATCTTGAATAATCAGGACTTTAGCATAAAGGTCATGAACTTTGCCTTCAGAGGGTTTGTTACGGGCGGCATAGCCTGACATCCACATCGACTTTTCAGGTGTGATGACAACTGATGCCGCCGCCGCCTGCCACTCTGTTTTCTTTACAGTTTCGGCAGAGAACAATTCGCTCTCATTACCAGATAAACATCCTGTGATCAGTACCACCACAACGGCAAATTGACGTAAATAAATTTTCATAAGATCCTCCCGGGATCGTGAATTCAAGACAAAATCATATTTCTAGTTTCTTACAGACAGAACACTCTGTTCGTTGCATAATGCGATTGCGATGAAATGTCATATCACGCAGATCAAACATCAATAACTGGTTTGCCAAAGGTTGCCCCAAACCAGAAAGAACTTTAATGGCCTCCATCGCAGCCATACACCCCACCGTCCCCGAGACAGCACCAAATACAGGAAACTCTCGCTTCCATGCCGGCGGATCATGTGGAAATAAGCAAGCTAAGCACCCAGTTTGACCGGGAATAAACGTTGTCAGTTGTGCTTCTAAATCGTACATAGCGCACTCAATTAATGGTTTTCTCTGTAATACGGATTGTCGGTTCATCGCATAGCGCTCAGGAAAAAGGGGGGCACAATCTACGATCAGATCCACCTTTTGCACGATCTTCTCAGCGTTCTCTTCACAGATATTTTCAGGAATCGCTTCGATTTCCAAACGAGGGTTTAGCTCTTTCAATCGACGTTCCGCAGATTCGACACGCGGTTTGCCCAACCAATCGTGGGTCATTAACAACTGGCGATTTAGGTCGCTAGGCTTTACATTTCCGGCATGAGCAATGACTAATTTCCCCACTCCCGCTGCTGCTAACTCATACGCGACCACACTTCCCAAGCCTCCACAACGTGAAACCAGAACAGACGCATCCTTCAATTTCTCCTGGCCTGCTTCACCAAATTCTGGTACCCAGATTTGCCATTCGTAAACAGCTCGTTCTTCGTTTGTAAGAGGGGGAAAACCAGACATCATATCTCCAGAAACGCTTTATTTTTTATTGCTAAGTGACAGAATCAAATCAACGATCAACCACCAGAAATCGGTGAGAGGATCATTACCACCTGATCAGGTTGCAAAGTCAATGATTCGCTCCATAACACCTGCTGGTCCGCAACAAATAATAGAATCGAAGGGTGTAACTCTTCCGAATCAGGGAACAGAATTGATTTCAGAGTTGCATCATGCTTTTCTGCGACTTGCTTGACAAGCTCCTGTAAAGTACATCCCTCTATCACTTGAAAGTCTTCCCGACTCAGACCGGCAGCTTTTTTAACTTGTGCCGTATATTCCACTACAATTTTCATACTAATCAGCTTTCAGTTCGGCAGATTTTTCTGAGTTCGGATTCGTTTGCTGACTTTTTTTAGTGGTGAGATCTGATAGTTCACCTACGTTTTTGGGCGAAAGGCGTTGAACCACCCCTTCAACGATTTGTAATTTCAGATCTCCCAATCGATCAGACTCAGATAAATTGTGAGTAATATGCAATGTCGTCACACGCGTCAGATGTTGAACATCATTTAGTAGCGTACACATTTCCGCACGTGTTGTTTCATCTAATGCGCTTAATGGCTCATCAAGGCACAATATAGATGGCTTTGGGGCAAGCGCACGCCCCAGAGAAACACGTTGTGTTTCTCCTCCACTTAAACCGACTGGGGTTCGTTTCAATAAATGCGTAATCCCTAAAAGGTTTGCCAGTTCTTCCACACGATCATTAATTTTTTGTTTGCTCCACTTTCGTAATTCTAATGCAAACGCCAGATTATCCCTCACCGTCATCGTATGAAACAAAACACCATCTTGGGGGACATAACCAATTTCACGCTCAGCCGGTTTTGCGTTTGTTGCGAGCTTTCCATTGAGATGGATCGTTCCGGAAAGAACTTTCTTCAAACCACAAATAGTTTCTAGAATGGTAGTTTTTCCACAGCCCGTCTTACCCATTAAGACGGCATATTTTCCATCCGGAACTTCAAAGCTGATATCGTTCAGTTTGAAATCGCCAACTTGTACACAGAGTTTATTTACAGAAATCATAACGCTTCTAATCGGTCAGTATTTTCCTGACCACTGGGATCCATCAATTTTAAATTAAGATGCTAAATGCCTGCACCACGAGTCAAACCAAACATTCTGGCAATGACTAAAACTACTAATGCAGAAACAACCATAATTAACGAAGCGGCTACAGCCCCTTCAATATTACCAACAGTGAGTTCTAAAAACACAGTTGTTGGTAAAACTTCTGTCTTCATCCGTGTGGCTCCAGAAAAAATCAGAATCGGCCCGAATTCACCTAATGAACGAGCCCAGGCAAGCGTTGCAGCCGCCAATAACCCTCGGTAAGCTTGAGGAAACACCACACGCCAGAATGCCTGCCCACGATTACAGCCAAGTGTCAGGGCGACCTGTTCATAACGTGGTCCGATTTGATCAAATGTTACTCTCATTGTTCGGACTGCAAAAGCACATGCCACCATAAACTGTGCCAAAATCACACTCGGAATTTCGTAAGTCACTCCGATAGATATTCCAAAAATCAGCTTTGTGATTTTGCGAATCGCATCATCGAGAGAGTCGCCAGGCATAAGATAGATTTCTTTGCCAAATCTGGCTTCTGAAATTGTCTTCATCAAATCATTCACCCACTCGAACCGGGGAACTTCCACTTGAAATAATATCAATAAACACAAGCCAATCACCAGAGGAGGTAATACAATGGGAATGTCCAAAACCGCGTCGATAAACGTTTTACCCCAAAAATTGTGACGCGACATCAAATACCCGATCGGCACAGAAACCCAAAGCGAAAGTATCGTCGTGATGGTACATGACACAAGGCTAAGCCAAATTGCATACCGAATTTCCGGTTCAGCAAATGCGCTCCAGATATGATCAGGAGTGGTATAGGTCGTCTCTGCCAACAACATTGATACA
>JAJDEK010000529.1 GCA_029259875.1 Planctomycetaceae bacterium | reverse complement strand
ATTTTGTGAAGAAACACAATTTCGCCATCCTGCTCATGTACGGCGACATTCCAGTTACTGGCTTGTTTCAGTGTTTGTGTTAGTTCAGTGAGTTCGTGGTAATGTGTTGCGAACAAAGTGCGCGCCTTAATTTGGTCATGCAGATGTTCGGTCATGGACCATGCTAGGGAAATTCCATCATAGGTGCTGGTTCCTCGTCCAATTTCATCGAGAATGACCAGACTGCGTTCGGAAGCGGAATTGAGAATCCGAGCCGCTTCTGTCATTTCGACCATGAAGGTACTTTGACCTTTGCTTAATTCATCGCTGGCGCCCACACGTGCAAAAATGCGATCTGCAATTCCGATGCGTGCTTCGCTGGCAGGGATGAATGAACCGATCTGTGCCATCAACGTTAAGAGAGCTGCTTGGCGGATGTAAGTACTTTTACCTGCCATATTGGGACCGGTAATAATTTGAACTCGTCCGTGTGGATCGCCCAGCAGAACATCATTGGGAACAAATTCGCCTGTCGGCTGTAGACGATCGAGCACCGGATGTCTGCTCTCTCTGATATCCAGCACCGGCTCTTCCGTGACTTCGGGACGACAATAACCCGCGTGGGTAGCAAGATGTGCCAATCCGAATAGAACATCAATTTGTGCGAGGACCTCTGCCGTCTTTTGGGTTCGCGGAGCTTCTTTGGCAACGCGTTCCCGCAGTTCATCGAATAACCTCTGTTCCAGTTCTAAGGCACGGTCTTCTGCTTTGAGAACTTTTTCTTCGTACTCTTTCAATTCAGGCGTAATATAGCGTTCCTGATTCTTAAGAGTTTGTTTTCGAATATAATGCTCTGGTACTTTTGCAGCCTGAGCGGCTGAAACCTCGAGATAATAACCAAAGACTTTGTTATATCCCACTTTCAAGTTGGGGATGCCGATCCGTTCGGATTCTTCATTTCGATAGCTGGCAATCCATTCTTTCCCTCCACGAGAAAGAGACCGTAGTTCATCCAGCTCTTCGTTAAACCCAGGACAGATTACGCCGCCTTCTGCGAGATTCAGTGGAGGGTCTTCCACGATCATTGTTTCGATATCTGCCCTAACTTCGGCACAGAGATCAATGCTTGTTTCGAGTGTCTGAAGCAGTGCCGATTTTCGACCAGCGAGTTTTGCTTTCAGTTTTGGGAGTAATGCCAAGGTCTGAGCTAGAAAACTTAGGTCGCGGGCACTGGCTCTTCCGGTAGCGATGCGCGCGGTGAGTCGTTGCAAATCATAAGTTTTGGCTAGTTCTTCTCGAATATCATTAACTAAGACCGGATTTTGTAAGAGTTCCTCAACCGAGTCGAGTCGTTTTTGAATTTCAGAGAGGTTTGTTAATGGGTTAGCGATCCATTCTGTTAATAATCGCGCGCCCATTGAAGTAACAGTTTCGTCAAGAACCGAAATCAGACTGCCTTCGCGTTTGCCTTCGCGAATCGTTCGTGTTAATTCCAGGCTACGCCGAGTGGCTTCATCAATCAATAAACGGTCGCAGGGCTCATAAGGTTCGATCTGGTTGATGTGCGGAATCGAACTTTTTTGGGTTTCCTGAATATATTCAAGCAGAGCCCCGGCGGCGGTAATGGAAGGAGATCCATGTTCCAGATTGAAGCCTTCCAGAGTCTTCGTACCGAAATGCTCTAACAAACGTTTTTCGCACTCATCTGCTCCGAAAGACCACGGAGGTCGTTCGGTCAGCATTGTATCTAAATGACCAACGGCATTTTTCAGTGCTGTATTTCCATCTGCAAAAATGCATTCTGCTGGATGGATGCGGGCCAATTCGTCAATGAGATGTTCTGCTGTCGTGTTCGATGTCAGGAAACGACCTGTGGAAAGTTCCAGCCAAGCCAGCCCAATACTTGATTTTCCAAAGTAGATGCTCGCCAGAAAGTTGTTTTCGTGAGGATCAAGTAAGGCGTCATCAGTCAGTGTACCCGGGGTGACAACCCGTGTGACTTCGCGTTTGACCATGCCTTTGGCTTTTTTAGGATCTTCCACCTGATCGCAGATGGAAGCCCTATGGCCGGCGTGAATTAATTTGTAGAGGTAATTATCCAGCGAATGATGGGGGAAGCCCGCCATCGGAATGGGATTGCTGGATGTTTTATCGCGACTGGTGAGTGTGATCCCCAAAACGCGGGCGGCGATTTCGGCGTCTTCATTAAAAAGTTCGTAGAAATCACCCATGCGAAACAATAGCAGAGTTCCCGGATTCTGGCTTTTAACTTCCAGATACCGCTCCATCATCGGGGTTAGCTTCTTGCCTGTTTTAGTCATGCGTCCTGTTTTTTCTCTGACGATTGGTTACTGTTTTGTTCTCTTTTCCGGAAACAATGTACTGACGCTGGTGCGGTCGTGAATGGACCGGATGGCGGCAGCAAATGAATGGGCGACTGAAATGACCTCGAGATTATCGGGTAGAGGATCAGCCAGAGTTTCAATCGTATTTGTCATGAACATTTTCTTCAACGGACTATTACCAATTCGCTCTGCTGCTCCTTTGGATAACACACCGTGTGTGACAGCCGCATAAATATCATTAGCTCCTTTTTGTTTCAACGTCTCTGCCATGCTGATCAAGGTGCGGCCTGTGATTGTAAAGTCATCCACAAGGATCACGTTTTTACCCTTCACCTCGCCAATGACTTCTAATACTTCCACAGTTTCTGAATGGTCTTTTCGAGCTTTGTTTCCGATGACGACTGGGACTCCCAGTAGTTTCGCAAAATCTGATGCTTCCTTAGCAAATCCAATATCGGGGCTGCAGACGACCAGATTTTCGATATTCATTTTTTGAATATGCTCCCCAATGACATGTCTACCATAGAGATGGTCCACGGGAACGCTGAAAAACCCCTGAATCTGGGGGCTGTGTAAATCCATGGTCAATACACGGTCTGCACCGGCAACTTCGATCGCGTCAGCACAAACGCGAGCTCGAATCGATACGCGAGGTTCGTCTTTCTTATCTCCTTTTGCGTAGCTGAAAAAAGGGATCACAGCAGTTACTTGCTGTGCGCTGGCGCGTTTCAGGGCGTCAATCCAAAACATGAGCTCAACAAAATTATCATTTACTGGATAATGGACACCTTGAATGAGATAGACGTCTCGCCCGCGGACATTTTCCTTAATACGAACAAAAATGTTGCCTTCACTGAACTGGTGCGCTTCACACGGTGTCAGACGGATGCCCAGGTCATCGGCAATTGCTTGTGCCAGTATGGGATTACCAGAACCAGCCATGATGGTCAGATCACCTTGTGGGGGCTGAAAGGGCTGGACACGGGGGCCTCTAGAGAGTGGATTCGGAGAATTAGCCATTAATAAACAGATCAATCAAACGGGGCATTTTTATGCCGGAAAACATTACTATTCTTGGGAATTCTGGATTATTTCGCTCTACTCCATTCACGAAGAAAAGCAGACTCCATAATATCGATGCTGAATGGCAAAACAAGCGAACGCTAGCCAATATCCTGAAGGATGTTTCCAAGTGGATTGGTCTCATCCCTATTATTGACACCAAATTGTTTACTTAGGGTTGAATAAATTTATCAACCTGCAACTGATGTTGAGATATCTAAAATGACAGAAAGAATTTACAACTTTTCTGCGGGACCCGCTGCACTTCCTTTGCCCGTTCTGGAACAGGCTCAACAGGATCTGATTTCACTGGGAGACACGGGAATTGGGGTTCTGGAGCATTCTCACCGTAGTAAAGCCTTCATCGCCGTTTATGAACAAGCCGAAGCCCTTTGCCGAGAGCTCGCTTCGGTTCCGGATAATTATAAAATTCTGTTTTTGCAAGGTGGGGCTTCGACTCAGTTTTTCATGATCCCCATGAATCTGCTCTCGAAAGATCAGACAGCCGATTATCTGGTTACTGGTTCCTGGTCCAAGAAAGCCGTGAAAGAGGCCAAGATCTTTGGGAAAGTGAATATCGCTTGTAACAGCGAAGACAAGAATTTTTCTTATATTCCCGAAGAAGTCGCTTTAAGCGAGCAACCTGCATACGTACATTTCACATCAAATAATACGATTTATGGTACAGAGTTCGCTTCAGAGCCAAAGGTCCCAGCAGGTGTGCCTCTGATTTGTGATGCGAGTAGTGATATCTTTTCCCGTCCCATTGACATATCTAAATATGGTATTGTTTATGCCGGTGCTCAGAAAAACCTGGGACCCAGTGGCATGGCTGTGGTCATCATTCGAGACGATTTGATCGAACAGGGACCAACCGACATTCCAACAATGATGCAATATCGAACTCACTCAGAAGCGGGTTCCATGTTTAATACACCGCCCACATTTGGAATTTATGTGTTAGGACGTGTCCTGCAATGGTTGAAAGACCAAGGGGGATTAGCAGCAATGGGGCAGAAGAATCAGGCGAAAGCGGGTAAGCTATATGATTACCTGGATCAAAGCCAGCTCTTCAAGCCAACGGCTGCGAAACAAGACCGTTCTTTGATGAATGTCACATTTGTGACCGGCGATGCCGACCTGGATGCAAAATTCATCACTCAGGCGACTGCTGCCGGGTTGGATGGCTTGAAAGGGCATCGCAGTGT
>JAJDEK010000528.1 GCA_029259875.1 Planctomycetaceae bacterium | reverse complement strand
TTTCACGTTGTTTGTCGGTTGGCAATTCCTGCATAATGGGTAATTGCGGATATACGGGTTTCGATTTTTGAACCTTGGCAATCTGATCTCGTGTTGATTTTAATGCGGGAGCGATGCTCCGGTAGTAGGCCGCTAATTTTTTCAGTTGTGCTGGCTGGCGGTTTTTCGGTTTGGTATCGACGATCGCGAGAACATTGTTAGCGACTTTGAGCCGTGGTTCGAGTTTCGCTTCTGTTGTGTAGGAAATGCGAAAGCGTCCTAAGGCGTATTGAGGATCATTAAACTCGTGAGATAGAGTTACGATCAAACGTTGTTTTCCTGCTTTCGCAGTAGGACTGGCTTCGGGAATGAAGTAGGCGGCGTGCGTTTTTCCGAATTGAGGAGCGATGCCCCAGCCCTTCTTGTTTTTGTTGGCGGGGTCAATGGCTGCATTCACCGGAAAACCGTTTTGGGAGAATGATGCAAACGTGCGTTTCAATGGGATCGTTTTGCGACGCGAAACAGTCAGAGTCGTAGATGGTTTAGGGTAAGCTTCTACGATGCTCTGCCAGACTACGTTGCGTTTTGCATCAAGTAAACTGACCTTGAAGTTACTAAGCCGCTCCTGTGCACCATCAGAACGATTCCAGATCATAATCCGATCGATGGGAGTTTCCGCTTTGAGATTGAGTTCCCACCAGGGTTTGACTTCGGTGTTGGTGTGTGTAGTTGATTTCGCATTAAAAAAGTGACCGTCTGTTTTACCATCAATAGCCAGTTTTGCGGGGCCGGAATGCGTGGTGCTCGATTGGGAAGCAGTTCCCTGACCGGCAATATTTTTGTCAGTTTGGAACACCTGGACTTCCGCCAGTGAGAGGATCTGTTTTTTGTTCCCCTGGTGTTCAATTCTCAGGAATTGCCCTTTAGCTGGTGCATCATTGGTTTTGAGTGGCAGGGTTTCAAGTTTGATGTTTGACAGGACAAAATTGCCATCCTTGGCACGGCCCGGTCCGTTAGCAGGGAGACGATCGTCGGAAATGGCTTCCAACCTCAAACCTTTAAAGGATGAGGGATCGACTTCTGTTTCAATGATGTAGCGTTCTTTTGCAACAGGACCGTTCGCCAGAATTGAACCATCCTTTTGAATTTGAAACTTCGTTGTTGCAACTGAAGATTTGACTGAGAGGGGAGTCAGGATATTCCACTTTGGTTTAGCGTGTAGTGTCAATTCCCATTTTTGTTGTGCCTGTTCGAGTGCTTTGGTTGGCGTCTGTACTTTTTGCTTCAGAGCCGCAATTTCTGTATCAATGCGTTTGTTTGCTTTCAGCATGGCTGGCGTGGGAGCAGAGATAGTAGGGGCGTCCGTCGGCTGATCGTTATCGGCGGTCTGGTTGAAGAACGCGTAGAGCTGATAGTATTCTTTTTGCGAGATCGGATCGTATTTATGGGTATGGCATTTGGCACAGCCCATGGTGAGCCCCATCCAGACTTGGATCGTTGTATCTACCCGGTCGGTGATGGCGGCGGTCCGAAATTCTTCGTCGTCTGTGCCGCCTTCCGTGTTCGTCATCGTATTGCGGTGAAATGCAGTAGCGACTTTTTGTTCGAGAGTCGCATTCGGTAAAAGGTCTCCCGCCAATTGTTCGAGTGTGAATTGATCAAAAGGCATATTCTGATTAAAAGCGGAAATGACCCAGTCGCGATAACGCCAGATCGTCATTCTCAGCGGATCAGAGCCATAGCCTTTTGAATCAGCATAGCGTGCGAGGTCCAGCCATTTTCGCGCCCAACGTTCTCCATATGCCGAATCACTCAGAAATCGATCTACCAGTTTTTCATACGCGTTGGGAGAAGTATCTTTAAGAAACTGATCAACTTCATCCAGAGTGGGAGGCAGCCCGCGTAAATCAAAACTCAAGCGGCGGATTAATGCGTAGCGGTCTGCTTGTGGGTTGGGTTTGAGGCCTGCTGCTTCTTGTTGTGCCAGAACAAAGTAGTCAATTTCATTCGTTGGCCAATCTTTAAATTTTACCGCAGGGCGTTTTGGTTGTTTCGGTGGCACGAACGACCAATGCCGGGCATAGGGAGCATCTTGTTCAATCCATTTTTTAATTAATGCAATCTGAGTAGCCGTTAGTTTTTCTCCTACGTCGGGAGGAGGCATGACTTCAGATTCGTCAGACGAAATGATTCGGTGGTAGAGTTCACTTTGATCCACCTTCCGGGGAACAATCGCCCGGTGATCGCTTTCCAGTTTTGCTGTTGCCGATGTTCTTTGGTCAAGCCGGAGATCAGCTTCGCGCATGCCTTCATCTGGTCCATGACAGTGAAAACAATTTTTGGACAAAATCGGCCGGATGTCCCGATTGAAATCGACGTCAGCGACAGCTTTGTTCTTTTCAGATGGTTCTGCACTCGTCGCGGTACTGCTGACAGCAGAGAACAGGAACATCATTCCAACCAAAAGAAATCTCTGTGAGAGATCAAACATTGGCATTCACCTTTGGGAAGGTTAGCAATGCAGATGCACCTTATGAATCGTCCTACTTCCGTAAAAGGAAATAGAAGTTGTTGGCACATCAAACATTACGAATTTAGGTTTGGTGATACCGATCCGTCGTTATGTAAACCAACGGTAGCTAACTGTTTTAGAAACAAGCAGCAGGTAAGTTAAAACATTTTAGTGGCTAAAATACCACTCGCTATCTTAACTCGCTCAGAAGGCAGATGCAAGAAAACGCGTTATCCAGTTGAAAGACTTTAAGAATAGGCAGCTATCGCACTGAGATTCTATTCAATTCCCAGATTACGTTCGATATTTCTGGCTTTGGAGCTCATGACATATTTTTGCCAGAAGGGGTCAGGATCTGACTCTTTGGCTCGATCTCCGCGGGCTTCATCTCCCACAAAAGCCCACTGATCGATTTCTTCCTCACCACCACTACTCCAGTCTGAATCAAATGCCTTTGGCTTTAACGCACGCCAAGTCTGCTTATTGGCATCCGCGATAGAATCCATCATTGATGCACAACCAGAAGTCAGGAATAATGTGAGAGAGAGGGCAAAAAAAGACGATTTCATGAGATGTTCCTCCATACAACCAACGCCAGATGAGGACAAAAAGACCTTCAGCCGCTAAGATTGATGGTTAACAATGTAGAAATGAATTGTGAGAGGTTTAGACATACTTTTGAGAGATGAGGACTGAGATTCTAATGATTTTATGAATTGAGTCTAGCCCATTTTTTGAGAGTAATTTTATAAGCTAAAATACTATCTACTTCAAGGAGCAGGCGTGGATTCAGCTTTAGACATACTCGTAGTGGCACCTCACCCTGATGATGCAGAAATTAGTGTGGGGGGAACGATTCTCGCCTGTAAACAGCAGGGCTTGAAAGTAGGGGTGATTGAATTAACCAATGGTGAACCAAAGCCTTACGGTAGTCCAGAAATCCGCGTGAAAGAGACAGCCGCCGCGTCACAAGTTATTGAGTTAGATTGGCGCGAAAATCTGGGACTTCCAAATCGGAGTTTGGAGTCAAACTTAGAAGCCCG
>JAJDEK010000527.1 GCA_029259875.1 Planctomycetaceae bacterium | reverse complement strand
TTTACCCTTAAATGAAATCGCTCATATTCCAACCTGTGATATTATTGATTTTGACTATCCAGTCTGGCACACAACCCGCGACATTCCCCGGTATTGTTCGGGTGCAAGCATGGCAAAAGTCGGAAAAGTTATCATTTACTGGTTGCAGAATATTCCCTGATCCAGACTGTAACAAATGACCTGCTCTACGATTTCCGAAAGACAACTCATCACCGACGAAATGGTATCAAATAGATGATTGATTCACTTCTTCTGCATCGAGTCCAATTTGCTTTTACCGTTTCGTATCACTATTTATTTCCGCAATTGACGATGGGATTAGCGCTTTTAATCTTTATTCTCAAGAGTATTGGAATGTGTGGTCATCCCTGGGCAGATACGGCAGCTCGCTTCTGGTTAAAGATTTTTGGTCTCACATTTCTTATGGGAGTTGTCACGGGAATTCCCCTTGAATTTCAATTTGGGACGAACTGGTCACAGCTCGTAAAATCGACGGGGTCGATTCTGGGGCAGACTTTGGCGATGGAGGGAATCTTCGCCTTTTTTCTTGAATCAACGTTTCTCTACCTCTTAATTTTTGGGGAGAAAAAACTTGGCAAAACTGCTCATTGGGGCGTTTCATTTCTATTACTTTTAGGTACATGGTTGAGCGGTTATTTCATCATCTGCACGAATGCCTTCCTGCAGCACCCCGTTGGTTATCGAATCTCTGAAGATGGAGTTTATCACCTCACAAGTATTTGGGCACTACTCAGTAACCCATGGGCAATTAAACAATATATGCATACGATGACCGGCTCCGTGATCACGGGCAGTTTTACGATGTCATCGATTGCCGCCTATTATTTATTAAAGGGGCAACATGTTGAATTGTCGCGGCGGTATCTTAAGGTCTCAATCATCGTCGGCCTTTTATCCAGCGTCATCGCCGCCGTCCCTACCGGCGACTGGGAAGCAAAACAGGTCCAGAAACATCAGCCGATCAAGTTCTCCGCAATGGAAGGCCACTTTCATACGGAAGATGGTGCCGGCTTAATTCTGATTGGCCAGCCAAATATGGAAGAACTCAAAATTGATAATCCCATTATCATCCCCAAAGTTCTTTCTTTCTTGACCCATGATAGTTGGGATGCGGAAGTGAAAGGCTTGACAGAATACGATCGCGAGCTCTGGCCAGACAATGTCGAACTCCTATATTTTTCTTACCATATCATGGCGGGGCTGGGAACATTGTTTATTGCCTTGATGGGTATCAGTACCATTTTCCTCTGGAAACGAAGGTTACATACCAATCGAATATTACTCTGGCTGTTAATGCTGTCATTGCCATTCCCTTTTATTGCTAATACGGCTGGTTGGTTCACTACGGAAATTGGTCGCCAGCCTTGGCTGATCTACGGCTTGATGAAAACGGCTGACGGAGCATCCCAGAATGTTTCGCAGGGTAATGTGCTCTTTACGTTGTTGGGATTCATGGGACTTTACTTGTTTTTGTCAGTGCTCTACTTTTTTCTCGCGATACGCATCATCCATCAAGGGCCAGAAACAATTGATGCAGACAAACCTGATTTAGCAACTGAGGCAGGAACTTAGAAGTATGGAAACCGTCTGGTATATCCTGTTGTTATTGATGATTTCCACATATCTTGTGCTGGATGGTTTTGATCTGGGCATTGGTGTGTTGCATCTGTTTATCGCTAAGAATCGACAGGAACAAAAACAAGTCATTCAGTCAATTGCCCCAGTCTGGGATGGAAATGAAGTCTGGTTAATCGCCGCCAGCGGAACAATGATGTTGGCCTTTCCCGCTTTTCTGAGTTCCATGTTCAGTGGGTTTTATCTTCCATTAACAATGGTCGTATGGCTGTTGGTTTTTAGAGCGATCAGTATCGAACTGCCTCACTATCTTTCTGATTCTCTCTGGGTTCATTTCTGGAACATTATGTTGTTTGTTTCCAGTGGATTACTTATTGTGATTCTGGGGGCTGCTTTGGCCAATATTTTTCGGGGAGTCCCCCTGGATGCAGAAGGGACCTTCTTCGAGCCTCTCTGGACCAATTTTCGGATCAGCCAGCAGACAGGTATTTTGGACTGGTATACAATCCTCAGCGGAATCACTTCTGGTTCGATCTTCTTGCATCATGGTGCACTTTGGCTCGCCGCTAAAACAGATGGAACTGTTCAACAACGGGCTCGCAAATGCGCATCCTGGTTTTGGCTGACGACTGCCGGATTGACCACTTTGACTCTGTTCGCCAGCTATGTCGTTCAACCACACACAAAAGAAAATTTTGCCGCTCACCCCTGGATCATTGCTCTACCATTGGGAGCTTTGATGGCCCTTGTGGGCTCATTATGCTTTCGAATCAAAAACTGGAACATGACCGCGTTTTTGAGTTCAGGATTATTCATGTATTTGGTTATGTTTAGCGGGGCTACGGCTCTTTATCCCTACATCCTTCCCGGCTTAAACCCTGAAAATAGTTTAACCATCTACAATACCTCGCCTCCACCAGAAGAGTTACAGTCAACCCTTTATTGGTGGATTCCAGGAATCGTGTTGGTCGGGATTTATTT
>JAJDEK010000526.1 GCA_029259875.1 Planctomycetaceae bacterium | reverse complement strand
CGATTTGAGACGATCAAGATATCTATTTCGCAGTAGTACACAGGTTGAATGGGGTTTGATTTGTTCCCTATTCATCAGCGAATATCTGCGTTCTCCCTCTGGAAATGAACAAAAATACTGCCTTTGCTCGTGACGGGTTGTTAGAATAACGATAGTCGCAGGCAAAAAATTGCGGGCAGCAATCAGCGGGCAGAAAGAGTCGATTGATGTATTACTCCCCCCACAAACTGTTAAGAAGGACCGTGCATTCTTATTACACTGTTCCCGCAGTGTTGTTTCTGTTTCTGGTCACATGTGTCTGTTCGCCGCTCTCGGCTCAGAACAATAACGGCGGAAATAATAACGGGAACAATAACCAGAACAATCAAAACCAAAACGCGGGGGGCATTACCATTGATGCCGCCGGTGTGATTTCCTCGCCGTTCCGTGTGGCAAAAAATAGTAAGCAGTTAAATGGTCGTCGACTCGAAGCGCTGGCGGCTGAGACACTCTCGACTGACCTGAATCAGAAATCCGAGTTCCGAAAGATTTCGTTAGTCAAACTCGAACAGGCGTGCCGTGAACTCAAAGAGAAAAACCAGCCCATACCACCAGAGGTTCAATATCTGGCTGGTCTATGGCGGATTGATTATCTGTTTGTGGATCAGGAAAATAACGACCTGATCATTGCCGGTCCCGCGGAAGGCTTTGCCGCCAATACACAGAATCGCATGGTGGGAGTCGAATCGGGTAGGCCTCCGCTGCGACTCGATGATTTAGCCGTTGCGTTCAAATCGCAGGAACGAGGGTTGATCACCGGTTGTTCGTTTGATGCGAAGCGGGAAAATCTGGCACGCATGAATGAATATATTCGCCGCACCAATGGAGCCTCTTCAACGACAACCGCAGTCACGCGATTCAAAACCATGGCGAAGATTTTGGGCATGCAGGATGTTTCTGTCACAGGCGTACCGGCGGGTTCGAATTATGCGCGGGTGCTAGTCGAAGCCGATTATATGTTGAAACGGATTTCGATTGGCCTGGAGCCGTCAGGCATTCGTGAGATTAAAAGCCATCTAGCAACGCTCCGCGGAGGCGGCAACAGTACACAGCGCTGGTGGTTCACTCCGTTGTACGATGCTTTCACCACTACAGCCGACCGTGATGCGTTTACTTTTTCGGGGCAACGGCTGCAAATGATGTCGCAAGAAGAATTCGTAAATCAGGCTGGCCAACGTTCCGACGCCGCTCAGACACGACTATCAACCACCAAGTATGCGCAACAGTTTACAAAACACTTTGCGAAACTGGCTGATCAGCACCCGACCTTTGCGGAACTGCAATCGATTACTGATTTAACAGTTCTGGCTGCTTTGATCAAAAAGGAACGACTGGAACAGCAGATCGGCTGGGATCACCGTTTCTTTTCCAGTGAAATGGATTATCTCGTTCCAGAGGGAAACATTCCTAAACAGGTCCCGACTGCGATGAATTATAAGAAGGCCAGTCGATTGATGATCTGTCTGGTAGGGGGAGGAGTGACTGTGAACGCGAGAGCTGTTGTGAATCGGACGGAGTTTCTGACATCCCGAGATAACACACTCGACCAGAAAAAGACCGCCGCCTTTGAACGTCGTGGAGAAAAAGCAGCACGCTGGTGGTGGGATTGACGGTTGATTTCTAATACTGTCTACTGGTGAAGGTTGTTGTTTTTGTTGATAATTGCTTCCAGGTATTTGACAAGCTGTGATTCTTGAGAGTGACTCCTTGTTGAAGACGGATTCGCACTGTCGGGCCAGCCAACAGTGACACCCGCCAAGAAATCATACTTAACTTATCATTGATTATTTTCACTTTAAATCATTTTTTCTTTGATCTTATAGTAGGAAACTGATTTTCATCATGAGACGTTTGCGCTTTCTGAATTTTGTCTGCTGTTTAATGCTCGCTCTCGTTTTTGCTTCCGGTCATTTTCTACAGGCTGCTGATCAGCCAAATGTGTTGTTGATCATGACCGATGACCAAGGCTGGGGAGATATCAGGTCGCATGACAATCCCTTAATCAACACGCCAAACCAGGATCTGCTGGCAAAGCAGGGGGCGCGGTTTGATCGGTTTTATGTCTCTCCCGTTTGTGCGCCGACACGTGCTGCGTTAATGACGGGTCGTTACAGTTTGCGAACCGGCGTGCATGGTGTGACACGTGGTTTTGAAAACATGCGAGCTGAGGAAGTCACCATTGCAGAAGTCTTGAAATCAGAAGAATATGCTACGGGTGCGTTCGGAAAGTGGCACAATGGGCGTCATTATCCCATGCATCCGAACGGGCAGGGCTTTGACGAGTTCTTTGGTTTTTGTGGCGGTCACTGGAACAGTTACTTTGATACAAATCTCGAACACAACAAACAGCCGGTTGAAACCAAAGGCTATATCACCGATGTCTTAACGGATAAAGCGATTGACTTCATCAAACGAAACCAGGACAAACCGTTCTTCTGTTATGTACCTTATAATGCCCCACATTCGCCGTGGATTGTGCCTGAGAAATACTGGAACAAATATGCGAACAAAGGACTGGATGACAAAGCCCGCTGTGCTTATGCGATGGTCGAAAGTGTCGATGACAATCTAGGACGCTTGATGCAGACACTGGACGATCTTGATTTGAGCAAGAATACGATTGTGCTATTTCTGACAGACAATGGTCCGAATAGCAAACGTTATAATGGCAACATGCGCGGCCAGAAAGGTTCGATTCATGAAGGGGGAATTCGTGTTCCTCTGTTTGTACGTTATCCAGGAGAAATCAAGCCGGGAACTGTCGTCAAACAAATCGCCGGTCATATTGACATTTTCCCAACGCTGCTGGATTTCTGTGACATTAATGCGGCACCTGGCATTCCCATTGATGGAAAAAGTCTCGTGCCGTTACTAACAAACGAGTCCACAGAAAACTGGCCAGAGCGCATGATCTTCACGGATCGATTGTTTCGAAATTCCATTCCCGGAAAAGAAATTCCTGTAGGATCTGTCCGCACGAATCGTTGGCGGGCCGCTTATGAACGAAACCACAAATGGAACCTGTATGATATGCTGGCGGACCCAGGACAAAAAAAGGATGTCTCGAAAGCGCATCCGCAAGTCCTGAAAGAATTAAAGGCTGCCTACACTGATTGGTTCAAGGATGTCTC
>JAJDEK010000525.1 GCA_029259875.1 Planctomycetaceae bacterium | reverse complement strand
GTTTTTGACCGGATTCCGGTTGAGGTGGTCCGTGAGACCCTGAATCAGGCAATTATTAAAAAATTAGGATTTGGCCGGTAACATTTTGCCGCCTTTAGACAATAATAGTAGTAGATATGCCTGATTTTGAAGAAGTCGCTTCCATCGATGAATTCGGCACGCTTGATCGTTTGGAGGTATTTATAGATGATACTCCTGTGTTGCTAATTCGCTTAAATGATCAGTACTTAGCGATAGAGGATGTGTGTACTCACGATGGTCAGCCTTTAACAGCTGGTTGTATTGAGGAGGGGGCAATTATTTGTCCCCGTCATGGTGCTCGCTTTGATTTACTTACAGGGAAAGCCCTCTGTATGCCTGCCACCAAACCAATTCAGACTTTTGAGATCGAAGTAAGAGATTCTAAAATCTTTGCACGTCCTAGAGATTAATTGTTAATTCTGCAATATTTATAGATATTCATACGAATATTTTCACTTTGTGTGGAAGTTCATTATTTAGCTATTTTAAGTTTATAGTTTATACTGCGTTTATTAAATTTTAGGGGAAGATCATGTCAAATGAATTAAGTAATGTCTCTGGAGAGAATGGTGAGGAAGGGCAATTACCAGTTTTTTCTGCAGTAAAAGGTGTCGGAGGGGAAGAGGCTTTAGTAGAAGCATTAAAGCAGGTAATCGATCCAGAGCTGAATATCAATATTGTTGATTTAGGATTGGTTTACGAAGTTCAGAGAGCGGAAGATAATAGTTCAAAAGTCTCTGTTTCCATGACGTTAACGAGTCCCGCCTGTCCGGCCGGTCCTCAAATTATTCAGCAGGCGAAAATGGCGTTGGAGCGTCTCGATGATGTGGAAGAGGTGAGCATTCAATTAACCATGACACCTCCCTGGTCACCAAATTTAATGACAGATGATGCCCGCGACGAATTAGGGATTTTTTAAAATCCCCAGATCCTGGTTGAACTTAAGCTATGCTGAAAACGGAATTCGTTTTAACTCATTTTTTCGATTAAGAGTTGACGAACCATCTTCGGATCTGCCCCTTTGATGTCACGCATGACCTGGCCAATCAATGCGCCGACCGCGGCTTGTTTTCCGCTTTGAAAATCAGCTACTGCTTTTGCATTTTTATCTACGACCGCTTGAATAATCGCATCAAGTTCGCCCGTGTCAGAGACGATCCCCAGCCCTTTTTCTTCAATAATTTGCTGTATTTGTTCAATTCTGGGAACGTCTTTTGAATTGTTTAGCAGCTCCTGAAATACCGTTCGGGCGCTGTTATTCGTAATTTCATTTGCTTTGACTTTTTGCAGGATCGCGGCGAGAACATCTGGTTTAATTGGAAACTCTGCAATCTCCATTTCCCGTTCTTTCAACTCACGCAGTACATCTTGCGTTATCCAGTTGGCGGCTTGCTTGCCATTTTCAGAACTTTCGGCAACGGCTTCAAAATAGTCAGCAAAATCAACTCCTTGGTCGATAATGACTGCCGCATCATAGACAGACAGTTGATAGCGTTCTTCAAGGCGGGCTCTGCGCTCAGCCGGGCGTTCACACAACTCTTTAAATACACGTTCGCGTTCTGCATTGGTGACTGTGACAGGGGCCAGGTCCGGATCGGGAAAATAGCGGTAGTCTGCTGCATCTTCTTTGCCCCTTTGTTCCAGAGTGACACCACGATCTGCATCCCAACCACGTGTTTCTTTGGGAACGTCTTTCAGGCTAAGGCCTGTTTCCTGCCATTCATTCCATTGTCGCTGTACTTCGTATTCGATTGCTTGTTCTACGCCACGAAAGCTATTCAGATTTTTGATTTCTACAATGGGAGTTGGTATGGTCTCACCATTCTCTTTATGGACGTGGAGATTTACATTGGCATCACAACGCAGGCTGCCTTCCTGCATATTACAATCTGACACGTCGATATAAGTTAGTAGTAGTTTCAATTCTTCCAGATATGTCCGCGCTTCCTGGGCAGATCGTAAATCAGGCTCGGAAACAATCTCAATTAGAGGAGTTCCACAGCGGTTCAGGTCGACCTTGCTATCCTGTCCTCGCCCTGACTCATCATGGCTGTTTTTGCCGGCGTCTTCTTCGAGATGCGCCCGAATGATCCCGACTTTCTTCTTCTGGCGAGTTTCAGGGTCAATTTCGATTTCCAGCCAACCATTCTGGCTCATCGGGAGATCAAATTGGCTGATTTGGTATGCCTTAGGGAGATCGGGATAGTAGTACTGTTTGCGGTCCCATTTCGTGAATGATGGAATCTCACAATTAATGGCCATACCCGTCTTCATGCCTAAGTGGAATGCTTCCCGATTTAACACAGGCAGCGCACCAGGTAGACCCAGGCAGACCGGGCAGGTCTGCGTATTGGGATGATCCGGGTTGAACTTGGTAGAACAACCGCAGAAGAGTTTGGTGTTGGTCTGTAACTGCACGTGGACTTCAAGACCGATGATGACCGTATAGTCCATTATGTCACGCTACCCTTTATTTCAATATTCAATTCAAAGTAATTTCGTAATCAGCAATATCGTCGATTTATTTATTTCGGGTGTTTCAAGTGCCATTCCGTTTCCCGCTCAAACATTCGAGCGGCACGTAATAGCCGTTCTTCTTCCAGTGGCGGTGCCAACAATTGCAAGCCGATTGGCAGGTTATTTTGACTGAAGCCGGCCGGAATAGAGATTCCCGGTATACCGGAGAGGTTGGCACTGGTTGTAAAAATGTCAGCCAGATACATTGCCAGTGGATCATCTACCAGTTCGCCGATGGTAAAGGCGGGCGTGGGTGTGACAGGTGAAGCAATGATATCAACTGACTGAAATGCCTGCTCAAAGTCATTTCGAATCAGTCGTCTGACTTTTAAGGCTTTGAGATAATAGGCATCATAATACCCGGACGACAGGGCATACGTTCCCAGCATGATCCGACGTTTAACTTCATCGCCAAATGCTTCCCCGCGACTGGCGGCATACATGTCGATCATGTTTTCAAAATCTTTGGCACGGTAGCCGTAATGCACACCATCATAGCGAGCAAGATTACTGGATGCTTCAGAGGGGGCAATAATGTAATAAGTGGCAACACAGTATTTGGCATGTGGCAACTCAATTGGGACCAGTTCTGCTCCCAGAGATTTATAGACATCCAGTGCGCGGAGAGTGGCTTCTTTGACTTCTTCGTGAAGCCCTTCTTCCTGTAGGTGTTCGACATATCCAACTTTAAGATTTTCGAGTGGTTGTTCTAGCTTTGATGTAAATTCAGGAACTGCTGCATCGAGACTCGTGGTATCGCGGTGGTCTTTTCCTGCGATAGTTTCCATAATTAGTGCGGCATCGGTGACATCTCTGGCAAAGGGGCCGATTTGATCGAGTGAACTGGCAAAAGCAATTAACCCATACCGTGAAACGCGGCCATAGGTGGGCTTCAAACCGACAACACCACAAAAGCTAGCTGGTTGACGAATTGATCCACCTGTATCACTGCCTAAAGCAAGCGGTGCAAAACCAGCGGCTACCGCTGCTGCAGAGCCTCCGCTTGATCCACCAGCGGCACAAGTATTGTTCCAGGGGTTGGTTGTAGTTTTGAATGCAGAATTTTCTGTTGACGAACCCATGGCGAATTCGTCCTGATTGGTCTTGCCAATCAAGACAGCGTCAGCTGCTTTTAGTCGTTCGACAATATGGGCATCATATGGAGGGACAAAATGTTCCAGCATTTTGCTGGCGCAAGTGGTGTTAACTCCTTCAGTACAGATGTTGTCTTTGAGTGCGATGGGGATTCCAGCCAGTTTTCCCAGTGGCTTTCCGGCTTTTCGTTTTTGGTCGACTTCCCGGGCTTTTTCTAATGCTGCTTCCTGCTGCACAGAGAGAAAGGCATTGATGCTGGCATCTCGACGAGATATTTCATTCAGGCAGGCAGAAGTAATTTCTTCACTGCTGATTTCACCCGAACTCATTTTCGCAAGCAGTTTACTTGCGGTCATTGACATGGTGGACATGGAATGTCGAGTCTCCCTATAAGTTTTAAAGGCCCGGCTTGTGATCAAGCCGGGCCTTGGAATTTTGCTTTTATGTGTGCAATAGTTAAGACGCCGGATAACTAGAGAATTGCGGGAACGAGGAAGTAATTCCCATCCGTCTGAGGAGCATTGGATAGCGCTTTATCTCGTGGGAGACTCTCTTGCAGTTGATCTTCGCGAAAGACATTGGAAATTTCAATCGCATGAGCCATAGGCTCGATCGATTCCGTATCCAGCTCGTCTAACATAGCAATATACTTGAGCACGGACCCCATCTGTTTTCCCAGAGCATTTACTTCCGTCTCAGAAAGTTTCAATCGGGAGAGTGAAGCAACTTTAAGTACATCATCCTCAGGGAGTTGAGTGCTCATCGTTTTTTCTACTTTAGAGCGGAACCAGTATTATTGAGCAGGTAGTGTAAACGGTTTTTTGGCAACGGCTTTGGTTACTTTACCGGATCGAATGCATTGGGTGCAAATGCGCTGCGATTGAACACTGCCTCCTACCTGGACCCGGATTTTTTGCAGGTTCGGCTTGAAGAGTCGTTTGGAAATACCCGTCGTCTGTCGACCGTTACCACCCAGGTATTTGTACTTACCACGTTGGCGAACTCGATTACCGACTACGGGAGTCTTGCCACAGGAATCACACTTTTGACCCATTTGTAAACTCTTTGACTATCTAGTGGGTTCTAAAAAATTCAGCTCTTGCTGATATTACTTGACGCAAACTGATCGCAGTTTTGAGACTTTGATCCTTATAAGGGAATTCAATAGTATATTTGTCCGGTCTCATAATGCAACCGAAGCCGCCGACTTATCGTTTCCTGTCCCTGGAAAAGTTGGAAATAGTGTTCTGAAAAGTTTTCTCAATTGAAAATTGTACTATTGGGGACAGATTTTTGAAAAAAAGGTCTTAGTTTGAACTAGACACAAAGTAGACGAATTTCTTTTAAGTGTCTTAATATAAAAGACTTGTGGGAAATATGTTTGCCAACATTTTGAATTGGCACACTAATCGCATAATGTGTTTGAGTATGACCAAGAGGTGGCTTGTGGACAAGCAATTTTGGACAAAAGTAAACTAATACTGCATCTGGGCTAGGATCGAACGATAAAGGAGTAGTGATCATGCTGGTTTTGACACGGAAGTTGACTGAGGAAATCCGAATTGGAGATGAAATTCTGGTGAAAGTAATTCGCACTGGAAAAGGCTCCATCAAAATAGGCATTGATGCTCCAGACGACCTCCGCGTCGTCAGAGGGGAATTGTTCGAGGAAGATTTAGATGCAGAAAATGAGCCAGTGCTCAAGAGTCGGGGAGAAAATCGGGACGGCGACTCTCTTCCCGGCTCTACGTCTCTCGGAATGCTTTCCGTTGTCGAAGCTGCCCGATTGGTTTGTTAAATACACTAAAAGCAGATAACCGCTGCTGACGATCTATCTGCCCAGGGGGGGATTTTCAAATTATATCGGTTTGAAAATGGGGAGATTAAAGCTGGGAAGCACACTTTGTCTTCCCGGCAGCGAGTTTAGGAAGGAGATTGACGGTAACAGATTCTGTAGCAACAAGCTCGACTTGTATGGGTTGTAAACGTGAAGTGGCAAGCCGTGCGATGCTGTTCCAGATCTTTTAACAGAAAATGATCATCCATTGGTGGTTTTCTGTAATGTCATTAATTACCGGGTGTTCAAATTTGATGGTCAGTGTGTATGTGGGGTAGGTTGACTGTCTTTTTCCGAACACCCGGTAATTTTTTTACCAACTACGAAATGTCCTTGGATTGAAGCCGTATTTGATTGGAAATCGCGCGCGACCTTGATCATACCGAGTAATTTGGTCAAGATTTAGTTACGTGTTGATCGATCATTCCGAGGAGATTCAAGATGAAGTACTTTCTCTATGTGCTGCTGCCGTTACTTCTACCGGCTCTCATTCAAGCAGAAGAATATCGTATTACTGCTCCGCCTGAAGTATTGAAGCTTCCCGCTACGTATACTAAACATGTGAGTGCCAGCGGATATTCAGTTGTTGCCTTCGATCGAGTAAACGATTATGCGTTGAAAGAAGCGGCCTGGTTAATCGATGTGATGCTCGCGCATCGACCCGATATTCGCAAAGCAATGATTGACAGCGGCTCACGATTTATCGTGATCCCCTATGATGCCTTCACCACCGACATTCCGGAATATGCGCATCTCAAACCCAAAGACTATTGGGACGTACGAGCGCGTGGATTGGGAGGTTCTGCGACAGATGCCGTCTGTTCGTGTGGAGAAGAAAATTTGCTCGCATTCCCCGGCGATCCTTACTCGGCAGAATGTATTTTAATTCATGAGTTTGCACACAACATTCATTTAAGAGGCCTGAATCGGGTTGATCCGACGTTT
>JAJDEK010000524.1 GCA_029259875.1 Planctomycetaceae bacterium | reverse complement strand
CCTCATTGCGATTCAATTGCCTTAAAGGTTTTTAGCCTATTTATCCTAAATATACCATCGTTCCGCATGACAGTTTCTTATCAGCAAAATCAGGTTTCATTTTGCCATTAGAGACGAGAGAAATTTAATACTGACTTAAATCTACGCCGATAGGTTAGTTAATAGGTCATCCATCTCAGCCTTGGTTTTATAAATCATCTTTTGGAAACCGTGCATTAGAACAGTATTACTTGGGTCATATTTAATCAAGCAGTTGGAGTACTTGGCGAATGAGTGGAGCGAGTCAGTCAGTTAACCCCCCCCATTTTGTTGTTTCAAGTGAGGGAGAGATTCTGGGGGAAGATACGCCCGAAAATCAAGAATTAGTTCGACGAGTTGTGGCTTGTGTGAATGCCTGTGATGGGATTACAACCGAAGAGCTTGAAGGTGGCATTATTGGTGACATGCGAAATGCTATTGCCCAGGCAGCACCATTACTTCAGGAACGTAGTCAGATGACGGAACTACTTCAGAGAGAAATTCGTGCCGAGCTCATTTCGCGGAAAAAATAATTGCTATCTACGATGCTCCGTTTGATAAATCAATTTGAGTTCCGTTTGATAAATCCACTAATACGGACTTTAATCTTTCCTGTCGAACGATGACCTGCTGGTAAATTTAAACCAATCATTAATAAGCCATCCTCTTTCGGTACGTATTCCACTTTATTACCAATCTTGAATGGCCTGCTCATTTTGGGTTTTCCTTTTTCTTTGGAAACCACAATACCCATTAAAGCGCCGGGGGGAATTCCTTTGGCCAGTTCTTTCATCGGCGTTGCATCTGGTAAGCCCGCTACGCTTACTTTGAGATCTGTAATAAAGCTATATGTTCCAGTAGCTTGAATTCGAACCATTTTCCCTTTGGCAACTAATCCGGCGGGGGTGCTCCAATTACGAGAAGCATCAATATCGAAATCGGATGAGTTGGATGTCATCAGTTTTTCGTTAAGCTGCTTGATCATTTCTTTTACGCCAGGCACGTCTTTTTTGATAGTGAGAATCGACTCTAGCATCTTGCGTGAGCTTTCATAGTCTCCCGCATCAGAATATTTTTTTGCTATGTCGGCAGACTGTCTGATGAACGAATCTCGAACTTTATCTGCCTGCAATTTGAGTTGCTTCGCATTCATTTTTTTGGAAGAAGATTGTGCATATGCAGCTTGAACTGTGATGAACAATGCGAGCAAACTTCCTATGACAAAACATGAAGTTCGGCAGATATTTCTAGATGTAAACACGATTCTCTTCCCTTGTTCGCTCAAAATAAATTTGGTACTTGAGTCTATTATGATCGGTGAGTCATACTATTCGCAATAAGATTTTTGCTTTCAGGCTCTCTTGAAGGCAAATCCATAACAGGCTTAACCGGGTGGCCAAGTCATCGCACGACCTGCTAACAAATGCAGATGAAGATGATCCACGGTTTGACCTCCTTCTGTGCCGGTATTTACGATCATGCGGTATCCATTTTCCAGCCCGAGCATCTTTGCCACCTTTCCGACGGTCAGCATCAAATGACCAACCAATTCCTGATCCTCAGATTTCAGTTGAGCCATTGAAGGAATTTCTTGTTTGGGAATCACGAGCACATGTGTGGGAGCCTGTGGGGTCACATCCTTAAATGCCAAACACAATTCGTCTTCATAGATAATCTCGGCTGGGATTTCTTGATCGATAATTTTCTTGAAAATCGTTTTCTCACCAGTCATCTAACCTACTTCCTTTCTGTTTCATTCGACGCTTTTTTGAATTTCTAAAAGAAAAACCAACAAATCTGCGTCTGGATTACCAATCGGCTTATGACAGCATGACAAGCGACTCACTTTGAGTATAGCGAATGCTAATTTGATTCACATCGGCAATAACATTTCATTTTACATGAATGAATTACTCGTTTCATTTCGAAATAGTCATTAATCTCATAGCAAGAATGTCGGCGCATTCTAAATATGAGTACTCATTAATGAAACACTATGCGAAAAGTTGTTTATAAACGCCGTAGCCGCCCGCTACTAAGAGTCCCAGGCAGGACAGGAACAACAGCAGATCCCAAAGACGCCCTGGTGTCAGGCGTGCGTCTATCTTTGTGAAACGCAGATAGATGGCTGCAATTCCCAGCATTGGTAGCATAATGGCCTGCATCGTTCCTGCAATTAATACCAGCCTGACCGGGTTGGCTCCCGTGAGATATACCCCTAGGCAAAGTAGTGGTAAGATCAAGGACATCATCTTGATCCAGTTTTGAACGGCATTCGGTTTGCGATCATCCACTACACTAAAAAAGCGTAGTCCATCTGAGAAGATACGGGCATTCGCTGCATTCGCAACTAGGAATGTCGAGTAGAGTACCGCGATCGCTCCAACTAGAAATAGCCACTTAGCGTATTCTCCGAAAACCGGGACATACGCTTCAGCCAACGTACTTACCATTCTCATTCCATCGGGGTCTAAGCCTTCCTTATGCAGGACGGCAACACCCATCAGAAAAAATGCGAGAGTTGCAAACGTGTAAATACACATCGAAGCAAAGGCGTCAATTTTCATCACGCGCATCCAGCCTTTGGCTCGCAATGCCCAGCTTTCATCTTCCGAATGAGCTCCGGTAAAACGAGCATAGCCTTTTTCCAGACACCAATAAGGATAAGCGATCAATTCTGTCGCACCGACGCCAATAATCCCAAACGCAGCGAGCGCTGTCAGTAGTGGATTCATTCCATTCGTGGCTTCAGGAACCCCAAAAGAGAGTCCGCGGATAATCTCTTCTGTCGAAATAGTCCAGACTTCGGAAGTCTGTAATGAAATGACGTTTCCAATCGTAATAAATGTAAACGAAACAACTAAAACCGTTGATAAATGCTCGATCAGATTATAACGACCAAAGAAGAGTAGGAGTGAAGTCAATACGGCAACCACGCCTGCCCAGATCTTATCATCCCAGGTTTGGGGCTCGATCATGGATTGCCCGTTTTCATTAACCAACTTTTCCTTGTTGCGAATTTTTTGCAGAATGAGCTGGCCTTTTTCCTGTAGCCGTTCGATTCTTTCTTTGAGTTTGGCGTGGCCGCGCAGATAACGTTCCCGTTGAGCGGGATTCATAGAGGCTAGTGGACTCTGCTCGTCTTTTAGTTCTTCTTCTATTTTCACATACTGCACAAATTCCTTTTCTGAAGGAACCTGAATCGCTTTGAGATAATCACCTTGGATCGGCAGTGTCAGCGCCAAAGCCTGTCCTACTCCTCCCACGATTCCACCAAGTTGCCCGATCGTGCAGATACTCATTATCAGCCAGAACCAGAGAATCCAGTTGGGAGCCTTTTTCTTCGGGTCGCGCGAGAATCCCAAACGGGGGCCG
>JAJDEK010000523.1 GCA_029259875.1 Planctomycetaceae bacterium | reverse complement strand
CGCAAGCATAATGATGGCAGGAATAAATGCCATCATCAGTATTGAATAAGCGAAAGAGGATAGGACGATAAGAAGAGTCATACTGTATACCGTAAATAGTAGTGGAAAATCGCGGATGAGTTTATGTCGATAGACATATGCAAAACAGATTAAAAGAGATGTAAATCCGAGATATAATATTTTGAATATGAAATTGTTTGGCGTTGGAGTAGTTTTTTCTACCACAATATTATTCGGTTCCTGGGCAAGGCCACTTAGAGTCCCGTGCTGTGTCATAGAGATAATCGCATCATACCCATTTCCGAAAGATGTAAGGTTCTTATTAATGAGGATAGAAATAATCGGAGCATAAAGTAGGAAAATTGCGAGCATGTAAATACCAAAGCAGAAACTAATAATAGTTCTGTTTTTGAATGAGCTAATTAGAAATATGGGAATTGCAGAGAATGTAATAGCGTAAAGCGAAATTGCGACTCCGCTGGTTGCAGAAGATAAGAGAATCGCGAGTGTGATCACGCATGATGCAATAATATATTTTCTCGTGCCCGATCCTTTCGCAAGAAGAAAGAAACTATAAGTCATCAAGGAATATGCACAAAGACCGAAGATTAATCGACCGTTCATAAATAAAGAGAGAATCGCAATAAACAGAAAGATGAAAAAATTGCATGCCCAGGTATTTTTTATTTTTTGAAAAAGTGTAAGGGATTTAGTAAGTGAAACAGAAATTATTACACACATAGTAAATACATAAAATGAAAAGAATCTATTAGGATCTACTTGTAGAAGGTCTGCAAACAGGTAGGTTGGGGACACCATCATAAATCTCATCCCATGTGGATGAGAGTAAATCTCTTTGAGGCTGACGTTCATTCCAAGTTTATGTAGGTCACCAATTTGTTCCCATATTTGAAACTCTTTCACACCGAAGATAATCAATAGCAAATAGGTGAAGAGAGTGCCAAAAAAAAATGATTTATAGTATGAATTGGTAGATTGGGCATTCATAGATTGCCTCTCTACATCAAATGATTGAGATTCTATGGAATCGGAGATAAGACAAGCATTTTTCGGGAAGTGGGCGTTTATTGGCATTTGAAGTGTCAGTGCCTCAAGCTATGCAAAAATATCGTTTAATGGATTCAGTAATAGCCTCATATGATTTAGGCGCAGGAAGTCTATAGAATGCTCTTATGGCTGTAAAGAGAAGTTATTCTCTGCCTGGATTGGCATGTTTCGGTTCAGGATTCACTGTGAAGCTATATGAAAACGTTGTCAAAAGATCACTTGGACGGTTAGGTAAAGTGATTTCCAGCATGCGGCATAGTAATAGAATATTATTTGTTTCTTTAGGTAAAGCTTCTTCATGTTTCGGCGATTAATGAAAATTACAAATTAGTATCGCATTATATTAAGAACCATGCTATTGATGCTTTTTACTTGTGTCCGTTCTCTTTCTCTCTCTCTTCTTAAATGACACAAGTGCCTCCTTATGTATTCACAATGTATTCACAATTTACTTTTTGTTAAATCTGTCTAATGGGATCTGGCCCAATGCACATTTTTGAGGGCAATTTGAAGCGATTCGGTTCTGGATATTTGATGGATTCAAATAGATCGAATTTTCGAGAGCAAGTTTGCCAGATTGGAGTTTTGTTCTCTATTTTATCAGGATTTGCAATTCCCGTCTCAACATCCTTGGCATCGATTTTGAGTATTGGAGTTCTGGTCTGCTGGGTTGTTTCAGGACAGTATTTAGTCTCATTTGAGATACTGAAAAAATATCGAATTTCAACAGCATCTGCAGTCTTCTTTAGTTTTCTTGCGGTTGGTTTACTTTACACACCTGAATCATTTTCGATTGCTGCCAGAAACTTATTTAAGTACCGCCAGTTTATATTGATTCCGATTTATCTCTCTTTTTTCCTCGATCCCAAAACGCGACATCGTGGCATTCAGATGTTTGAGCTAGCGATGGTAATTACTCTTATGGGGTCTATTTATTATGCATTTTCACCTCTTAATGGGTTGGATGACCCGTTTATCAATCGATCCATTTTTAAGAATCGAATAACACAAAATATCCTAATGGCGTTTCTGGCTTATCTGGCTGCCTGGAAGTTTCTAGAAAAGCCAAGGCAGCGTTGGCCTTATGCCATTTTAGTCTTTGTTGCAACGTTTAATATCATTGCAATGGTACCTGGACGATCTGGCTATTTAGCTCTAGCAATTCTCGTTTGTGTGTTGATGTGTCAAAGGCTGGGATTGAAAGGACTTATTCCAGCTGCTCTTTGTATTGGCGGGGTTGGGCTTCTTGCTTATAACTATTCAGAAATATTTCAAGGTCGTATTAATCAGGCCGTTACTGAAGTCAATGAATATAGCGTCTCGAAAATACGGAGTAGAGGTGTTGATTTGCGAATGGAGTTTTATGAAAACAGTTTGCATTTAGCTAAGTCAAATCCACTGTTTGGATCAGGTATTGGTAGTTTTAATTTAAAATATCATCAACTCATGCAAGAGAAAGGGCAGGTTTCTACAGCGAATCCCCATAACGAATATATTATGCTGCTCGTCCAAAATGGGGGTATTGGCGTCTGTCTCTTTTTGTCTATCTTTTGGATTGGTTGGCGTGCAACTCAAGCTATGTCAGGTTTGGATCGGGCACTTGGTCAAGCAGTTATTGCAGTATATTTTGTAGGTTGCATGGTAAATTCTTTGATGTTAGACACAACTGAAGGTAGCCTATTTGGTTATTTGGTCGGAATTGCATTTGCTGGAGGAATTTCCTGTATGGAGGCAGAAGATGGTTCAAGCCTCCCCAAATCGCCTGCTGACAATGGAAACCAAACTATTGTGAGGGATGCTGCCTGATTTTATACCGATCCGTATAGTTAAGTCTTAAGGTTTTACGAACTGGGGGCGATACGTGTGTTGCTTGCACGATTTATTTTCGTTCAACCTTTACATAAAAAACAGTTTTAAATAATATTCTCAATTGTAATGCTGGAAGCATTTTGATTGCCTTGAACATAATTTGTTTTCTCTGTGATTGTTTTATTGCGAGCGAAATAGAGACAGTTAAGAAGGGGGCTATGGATGGCCGGTGTGGTTGGATTGATCACAGCACGAGGTGGCTCAAAAGGGGTACCTCAAAAAAATATAAAATTATTGGCTGGAAAGCCGCTAATTGCCTGGACGATTGAGGCTGCATTGCAGAGCCAAGAACTGGATCGCGTGATCGTTTCAACAGACGATAAGGAGATCGCGTCAATCTCACGACAGTTTGGAGCTGAAGTCCCTTTTATTCGTCCCCTCAAACTGGCTTTAGACTCTTCAAGTCATGTCGATGTCGTATTGCATGCCATTGAATGGCTTGCAGAACATGAGCAGTACGATACAGAATTCGTGACATTGCTTCAGCCGACTTCTCCCTTTCGTATTGCTGCTGATATCGATGGTGCAGTCAAATTTGCCAGGGAAAAAAATGCGAAAGCAGTCATTGGGATGATGGAAGCTCCCAGTCATCCTGTCTGTTTACGAGGAATGGATGAAGATGGATTGTTGTTAGAACTTTTTCCTGAAGAGGAAGAGTTAGCACTTCGCAGGCAGGTATTAGCTGATGTATACGCATTTAATGGAGCGCTGTACGTAGTCAGGTCAGATTCGTTTAAAGAAAATAAAACATTTCGTCCTTGCAATGAAACGTATGGTTACAAGATGCCAACTGACAGGTCTTGGGAAATTGATACTGAATGGGAATTTTTAGTTGCCAGCTTATTGATGGAAAACCAAATTCAACCAGATTCCCTTCGCAAGGCGGCCTAGCGGTTTTTACTGGAATAATTCGACCGTTTCTAATTTTGAATTGTGAAAATGATGCGCGAGTTAATTCCATTATCGATACCACATATTTCTGGAAATGAATGGAAATATGTGAAAGAGTGCCTCGATACGGGGTGGGTTTCTTCTGTTGGATCATATGTAGATCAATTTGAACAACGTGTCAGTGAATATGTTGGAGCAGAATTCGGAATTGCAACGGTGAATGGAACCGCTGCGCTCCATCTTAGTTTGCTTGCTTGCGGTATTCGACCAGGCGATGAGGTGATAGCACCGTCGTTTACATTTATTGCTCCTGTAAACGCTATTCGATACTGTGGTGCTTCTCCGGTATTTATCGGATCAGATCCCGCGACTTTGGGACTGGACGTTAATAAAGTAAATGATTTCTTGGCTCAAGAGTGTGCTTTGCGAAATGGAGAACTGTATAACAAACAGAGCGGTCGAAAAGTAAGTGCTATTTTACCAGTGCATATTTTTGGTCATCCGGTGGATATGGCACCTTTGAATGATGTTGCTGGGCAGTATGAACTTCCAGTTATCGAAGATGCTTCAGAGAGTCTAGGGTCTGAATACCAGGAGAGAAAAACAGGCTCGTTGTCTACCGTAGGTTGTTTTTCGTTTAATGGAAACAAAATTATTACCTGTGGTGGCGGTGGAATGGTCACTACGAACGACGAATCTCTCGCAAATCGAATTCGGCATTTGAGCACACAGGCAAATAAAAAACCTTTTGAATATGAGCATGATGAGGTCGGCTACAATTATCGTCTGACGAATATTCAAGCCGCATTAGGAGTAGCGCAGTTAGAGCAGCTTGATTCGTTTGTAGAAATAAAAAGAAAAAATGCAGCTCACTATCGTGAACTATTAGCAGGTATACCAAACGTGGACTTGGCCTGGGAAGAACCATGGGCCAAAAGTAATTTTTGGCTTTGCACTTTAATGGTTTCTCCTGCAGACCGTATTCCTCTTATGGAATATTTAATTTCACAAAATATTCAAGTACGCCCAGCTTGGAAGTTAATGCATACTTTGTCCATGTATCAGGACTGTCAGGTATATAAGATTGAAGCGTCGGTTGCCGAGTACGAAAGATGTATTTCGATTCCATCCAGTGTTCAACTCACCGCTGAAGATATTCAATTCGTGGTTGATCGTATTAAGGCGTATTTTGATCAAAGATGAATAAGCCATTGAACTCGATCATACTGTTGGGAGGAGGGGGGCATGCGAAAGTCCTGATTGATCTGATTACTCAGAGAGGTGATTATGAAATTGTGGGGATCCTTGATCCAGAATTGAAATTTGGGACATATCTAAAAGGGTTTGATGTCCTGGGGGCAGATGAAGAGTTGCCAAAGCTACGTGACCAAGGCATACAATACGTTGCTGTCGCAGTAGGAAGTATTAAATGTACTTTACTGAGGAAAACATTATTTAATCGGAGTCAAGAATTAGATTTCCAGATACCTGCACTTATTCATCCACGCGCAATTATTTCAGCCGGCGTGGAAGTATCTGATGGTGTGCAGATTATGGCAGGTGCAATCATCCAAACAGATACAACATTGAGGGAAGGGGCAGTAATCAACACAGGAGTTCAAGTTGATCACGATTGTCGAATCGGGAGTCACGCTTTTCTCTCTCCAGGGGTAATTCTCAGTGGAGGAGTAACTGTAGGAAATAACGCATTTATTGGTGCGGGAGCTGTTGTAATTCAGGGAGTGAAAGTAGGAAAAAATGCAGTAATAGCAGCCGGAGCTGTTGTCGTACAGGATGTTGAGGACGGGGCGTTAGTCAAAGGAGTGCCAGCAAGATGAGTGTATTTGTAATCGCAGAAGCAGGAGTTAACCATAACGGGAGTGTGGAGACGGCGAAAAAAATGATCGATGCTGCTACGGAATCGGGGGCAGATGCGATCAAATTTCAAACATTCAAAACAGAAAAACTTGTTTGCAAATCTGCTCCACAAGCGGAATATCAGCAAAGAAACAGTTTAGCGAGTAATGAAGATTCGACTCAATTTAGTTTATTAAAAAAACTGGAAATCAACCAGGAAGCCCATCAGGAACTCTTTGATTACTGCAAGCTGGCAGGGATTGTGTTTATCTCAACACCATTCGATTTAGATAGTGTTGATTTACTCAAGTCACTCGGCTTAAAAATTATCAAAGTCCCTTCAGGTGAAATTACAAATTATCCCTACCTGAAGAAAGTGGGTAAAACGTTTGATCAAGTGATTCTCTCAACGGGGATGGCCGACTTAGGAGAGATTGAAGATGCGCTGGAGATCTTGATTGAAAGTGGTGTCGATCGAAGTAATATCACTGTATTGCACTGTAATACTGAATATCCTACTCCCATACAGGATGTGAACTTGCGGTCCATGTTAACGATCAAGAATGCTTTCGGTGTGAATGTTGGCTATTCGGACCATACCTTGGGAATCGAAGTTTCAATTGCTGCTACGGCGTTGGGTGCCACCGTTATTGAGAAACATTTTACACTCGATAAGAATATGGAAGGGCCTGACCACTCTGCCTCTTTGGAACCAGATGAATTAATGATGTTAGTTCGAGGAATTAGAAATACGGAAAATTCATTAGGCAGCCCGATCAAAAAACCATCCGCTTCCGAATCAAAAAATAAGCCTATAGTACGTAAAAGTATTATTGCAGCACGCACTATCAAAAAAGGAGAATCATTTAC
>JAJDEK010000522.1 GCA_029259875.1 Planctomycetaceae bacterium | reverse complement strand
TTTATTGAAGTCATTTTTAGAATGTGGAATCGCCTCAATCATCGGGATGGCGGACGGTTTTGCATCTGTGGCCTCAGCGAATATTGTACGGAAGTTTTGGAAGTGACCCATCTTGATAAGCTCTGGGAAACTTATCCGAATAGAGAAGAAGCAATTCAAGCATTTAACTCTTAACCGCGTGCGTTGAACACTCTTCTTGAATATCCTTCCTGCCCTCCCTTACCTCTCATAGAGTGTATCTCATTGGATTCTGAAATTAATAAAGTGTATCTAATAGTTTACACTTTGGGTAACAGTTGCTTGATTTTGTTACTCTACTTTATCTTATCAATATGTGTTTTTATGATCAGTTTGATGGAGCAAATGCGAGATAATAGTTGTAATAACTGCCATTTTCCGAATCATAAATCTGAAACTTATAGAACTCGAAAAATTCGAATGATTGGTACAGGTTGTGCTTTGTAGTTACACAGAGGATTTTCTATCTGGACTACTTGAAAGGGCGACCTGTGTTAAATAAAATCCGGACACAATCACAAAAGTGGAAGCAAAAAGTCCGCGGTGCTGTATTTGTTGAATATTTGCTACTGCTAACAATCATCGGAATTGGTGCGATTGCTGGTCTCACTACGTTGCGTAGTGCATTGATTAATGAATTGATGGATTTAGCAAACGCTATCAATGCAATCAATTCCTAAAATATTGATTGCTTGTATACTATTTTGATGATCTTGAATTACCTGTGTTTTTAACACAGGTTTTTTTTTGGCTTCTGTAAGAAAGAACCTCTTTTGATATTTGGAGTGCTTACCGATTTAAATATTGTCGCTCTATGATTATCACATGGAGACTAAGTGCATAAACTTGAAATTCCCTTTTTGTGTTAAAAGGGTTGGAATAAGGCGAATGATCTGAATATAATGAGTTCAGAGAATAAGTGGTCTGAGAGTGTTTTTTAGTTAATGAATGAGGCAGATCGATGAAACGAATATTGGCATTAGCTGTAGTGATGGGCTTATTTTACGTCACCATGATCAGTATGAGTTCTGCTCAACAAAAAGAAGCCGAGTCAAAGGCTCTTATTTCTCAGAAGCAATCTGACAAGAACCAACAGGATGATTCAAACTATAATAGGGATGATTTAAAAACGAATCTTGCCCGCGCTTATTATGATGCCCTTGGCGATGTCGAAAATGATATTGAAGACGAGGAGATCAAAGGCTCAGATGGAAAGAAGCGTTCTGTTCTCCAAGAGGCACGAAGGACGATTTTCCAAGCTGATAAAATCCTTGCACGTGTTAAGGCAGAAAATAACAAAGCTTTGGCAAAATTAAGGAATCCACCACGTCGAGTTTTTCCTCAGCAAAAAAAAGTGGAAGGCAAAAAAGATCAACAGGCTTTAAAGAAAGAGATCGAAGCACAAAAAGAATTGGTTAAGAAGCAGCAGCAAAAGTTGAAAAGCCTTGAAAAAGAATTGATTTCAGCCCCTACTGAAAAATAGTAATCAGTATTGTTAACGAAAGCCGTGGTTTGGTAGCTCCATTCCGCGGCTATTTTTGTTTAAGATCAATGCAAATGAGCCTTTTTTCATCACGAATGTAAAGCCTTTGATTTGCTAATGCTGGATGCGCCCACGCTTTAAAACTGAGCAAGCCTGTGAGCCTTCCTTTTTCACGATACTCGGTTGGATTGGCTTCGATTAAAACCAGTGTCCCCTGCTCTGTGAGACAGATCAGATGATCTTGGACGGCTATTTGTGTGCACTTTCCAACTCGTCTGGAGATCCATTGAACTTGACCGCGTTGCATATCAAGGCAGCGGTATGTAACTACAGCTAGATCACCATGTGGACCGTAAATAAATCCGTCCTTAATAATGCTTGTGGCAAATTGGTTTTGCAGTGCAAGGTTTTTCCAACGTGAAATAGGGCGAATTTGTTCATTCTGTGTGATTAATGCGAATCGCATACAACCGGTTCCATAAGCAGAGGAAATAAATAATGAGTCGTCATTCCAAATAGGGGTCGCGCAATTACAGTTATATTTATTTCCCCAGACAATTCTCCAGAGAAGATCTCCCTTGTCAGGACTGAGTGAGAGAATGGATTGACCGGTAGGGACTATGACTTGTCTTCGATTTTCAGCTTCAATCACAATGGGAGAGGCATAGCCGGGAGGATCATTTCCAGCAGCCCAAACCAGTTTTCCGGTGTTCTTATTGACGGCAATCACGGAGTTATTATTGGATCCACCTGGTTGGAGGATCACAAGATCTCCTTCGATTAGAGGTGAAGCTGACATGCCCCAGTAATATATGGTTTTCTGTTCTTGTTGTTGAGCACCACTGATCTGGAAAATATTAACTTTCCATTCGACTTTTCCAGAGGTGCTATCGAGGCATATTAAATCTCCCGCCGGTAGGAGGCAATATAATTTTCCTGCGTGATATGTTGGCGTTGAGCGCGGCCCTCGTGCTTGTCTTTGACCATCGAGATAAGTCGGAGCAGCTGAGGTAGCCCATAGTTTTTTACCTGATAATGCGTCAAAACAAACTACATAGTCATTATTCAGATGTGTTGCCATAGTCCAGATCCGACCTTCGGCAACTACGATCGAAGAAAAACCGCCTCCCAGGGGAACTCTCCAAAGGACGGCAGGCCGCTGCAGATTCCAGTTTAAATTGAGTCCGGTTTCCTCCGAAGTTCCATTGCGGTTATTCCCTAGAAAGGAAGTCCAATTACCTTTCTTTAAAGTCTGTGTTACTTCTTCTTCAGGTTTTTCAGGCAGAGTAGTTGTGTTAGATTTAGAACCACCAGGAGTGATCTTTGGGAGCTGCGCACCAGCAAGACCTGTATGAAGTAGTAATACAAAGCAAATACAGGTTGTTCTCACTCGATATGAATGCGAACAAAAGAAATGCACACAGTTAAGCAGTGTTTCTGGAAAAGGCATCTTTCTGAATCCATTAAAAAGAAATACCGAAACTCATTAATTATTGATTACGCTTGGAATTTGTGACTTATTCTGATTCTGAGATTTCGACCCAGAGTGCTAATTGAACGGCAGCATTTAAAGGCATTTCAGAAATCCCTAAAGCTACGCGAGTATGTTTTCCTTTATCGCCGAAAATGTCTGTCAAAAGCTGTGATGCAGCATTCAAGACATAGGGTTGTCGATCAAATCCTGGGGCAGAATGTACATATCCCTCTAATCGAATGACTTTATTTATCTTTGACAGTTGACCCGTGACAGATTTGATTTGAGCTAAGGCGTTTAGCAGGCACATGCTGGCTGCGTTGGAGCCGTCATCTTCATGAAGGTGGTCACCAATTTTTCCCTTAAACATTAGTTCGGTACCAATAAAAGGGAGCTGGCCACTCGTTACAATCACATTTCCAAACTGTGTGACTGGAATGTATGATCCAACAGCTTGTGGCGGAGTTGGTAAGGAATGTCCCAGTTCCTGGATGCGTTCTTCCGGAGTTTGGCTCATCGTGAATTTCTTCCCCTATAATATTGAAGTCAGAATTTTGTAAATTCAGTTTATATAATAGAACACCTGAATCATAACATAGTTTAGATGAGGTCAACTATAAATAGATCTATGGAATTAGAGGAAATTACTTCAGAGTAGATAAATCTACTAAAGTGAAAACGATCAATATGAGTCTTCAAAAACCAGAGAATGAGACTAACAGGCAGAAGGAAATTCCAGATCGGAATATGCAAAAATTCTTGATGGGGCCACGATTCTGGCTCTCCAGAATATTCATTCTCAGCCTCTCTGCGATTTTAGTTTTAGCGTTGATGATTCGGTTAACGATACGCGATTCTGGTGGCGTAGTATCAACATTAGTGTATTACATGACCCCAATGATTTTATTGAGTTTTGGGGCGGGAACACTTTTTATTTTATCTTGGCGCACCGGTTGGCGCCGAATCGCTTTGGTCTGGCTTATGCTGTCCATTATTACTGGCACCTGGTGCTGGAACACGCAATTTCATCAAAACAACCTTCAGTCAGAATCAAAAGAGGTAAAGCGTTCAACGATACAGATTGTTTTCTGGAATATTGGTGATCGATTGTGGGGCATAGATTCAGTCTTAGACGAGTTAAGAACATTGGATGCGGATCTCATCGGCTTAGTCGAAGCAGGAGCTGAGTCTGCTGAAATGAAGCAGTTTTGGCTGGATTCATTTCCCGATCATCCTCATCAAGTCGTGAAGAATGGCTTTGTGTGCTTATCTAAAATTCCTATTTCAAATCATGATTCGGGCTCACTTAGTCAGATGGGTAAATTTGAACGACTAACTTTGAATAGAGACCAAAACTCACAAGCTTTATTTTCCGTCTTTCTTGTAGACATCAAAAGCAATGTACTGAAATCAAGAAAGAAGGCGCTGATCGCGTTGTCGGAGCAGGTTTCTCAAAATAATGATCAACCTGTCATGGTATTGGGGGATTTTAATACTCCCAGTGATTCAGTTCATTTTCGACCTTTGCGAAAGTATTTAAAACACTCATTCGAAGTAGCCGGTGATGGGTACATGGCAACCTGGCCTTTGCCTCTCCCTGTTTTGGATCTCGATGGTATTTGGGTAAATGGTCGGGTAGATGTAATTCATTGCGAAAATAGATGGACTTGGGTATCTGACCATCGACCTGTATGGGCAGAGGTGTTACTGAAGTAGCCAAAACAAGTTTATTTTGAGTCCATGACCTTGGCTTACCGGGTTAATGAACAAATTAGAAAAGATCGCAAAAATTGATCAATTAGCGTTTACTGCTTCATCCGGTGTCTTGGCCAGAGTATAATTCAATTCTACATAATCTGGTCCTGGTAGCGGCAATACTGGGGAATAAAGACTGGTATCTAGAAAAATGAGGGCTTCATATGCGGTCAATTCGTCTCTTTTGTCTGGTGTTTTGTCTGTTTTCAGGAGTTGGGTTGACGCAGGTTAATGCTGCAATTTTCAGCGGAATTATTCAATCAATTTCAGAAAACCAAAAACGAGTTGTCATAAAGTCATCTCAAGGTAAAGAAAAAAGTTTTTCAATACCAGATACAGTCCCCACAACCTTTAATGGCAAAAAAACAAAATTTGATCAATTTAAAGTGGGACAAAGAGCGACGGTTTTCACATCAGCTTCTGGAGCAATTACACGATTTTCAGTGCGGAACCCCACAGCACTAAAATCCAGTAGAAAAACAAGTCGACTCAAAAAAGATCAACCCAAAAAAGAAATGAAGGCTAAGAAAAATTCTGAACCGGTCAGACAAGGGACTTTATCTCAAGAATGGACGCAGTTTCGTGGGCCGGGACGAGCAAACATTTCTGCAGAGACAGGTTTATTAAAAGATTGGAATCGAACGCCCCCCAAATTACTGTGGACAGCACGCGGATTGGGAGAAGGATATTCTTCAGTTTCTCTCAGTAATAATTTGCTATTTACTATGGGAACCAAGGCCAATGAAGAAGTGGTTATCGCTATTGATGTGAATACAGGAGAAATTGCCTGGACTCAGTCCAATGGTTCTATTTTTAAAGATGGGCAAGGAAATGGTCCGCGTTCGACTCCGACTGTTGATGGTAATGTGTTATATGCATTAGGTGCAAATGGAGATCTCTCCTGCATGACAACCAGGGATGGAAATGTAGAATGGACCAAGAACATTTTACAAGAGTTTAATGCGAGTAATATTGTGTGGGGAATCAGCGAATCTCCATTGATCGATGGTGATAAATTGATTTGTTCTCCAGGTGGTCAGGGAGCGGCGATGGTGGCACTAAATAAGCAGAATGGAGCTACTCTCTGGAAAGCGGCTGTCCCCGGTAATCCTAAAGCTGCCTACTCATCGGCAATTATTGTGAACGTTGGGGGCGTAAAACAATATGTGAATTTTACCCATGATGGGATTATGGGAGTTGATGCTCAATCTGGAACACCTTTGTGGGGTAATAATCGTGCAGCAAATAAAACAGCAAACTGCTCTGCCCCAATCTTCTCTGCTCGCAATAATGCAATTTTCTACGCTTCAGGTTATGGAACTGGCGGTGCCCTGCTCCGTTTGTCTGCGGCACAAAATCGTGCTACTGCTCAGTTAGGGTTCTTCACTCAAGACATGAAAAATCATCATGGTGGCATGATAGAAGTAGACGGGTATGTTTATGGATCGAGCGATCCAGGTGTGCTCACTTGCATCAATCTATCAAATGGTGAAACGGTATGGCAAAATCGGTCTGTCGGTAAAGGGGCGCTTACTTGTGCCGATGGGCATATCTATATGAGGAGTGAATCGGGGCCTATCGCATTGGTTGAGCTGAATCCCAAGTCTTATATAGAAAAAGGGCGGTTTAACCAACCACAACGCAGTGGTAAGCCTGCCTGGCCTCACCCAGTTGTGGCAGATGGAAAATTATTTTTACGAGATCAGGATTCACTTTTGTGTTATGACATTCGTAGTAAATAATGGGCAGTAACTTACAATCGAGATGAATTTACATTCAAGAAACGACAAAATCTCGAACCACTTTTATAAGATTACAACTGAAAGATATGAAAATGCTGTATAGAAGTTCTTTGAGAAATTACATGGTATGGATTCAATTTGTACTCATCATTGCCGTTGTATTAAATTTCAATCTAATGCTTTTTGCAGCGGATTCAGAAGTCCGGCGTCCAAATGTTCTGTGGATTACCAGTGAAGATAATGGGCCTCATCTTGGTTGTTATGGAGATGATTACGCAGACACGCCTCACATTGATCAGCTGGCATCTCAAGGGCTGATGTATCTGAATTGTTGGTCGACTGCTCCTGTATGTGCGCCTGCACGAACCACTTTAATTACAGGTATGTATCCCACCTGTCTGGGAGCCGAGCATATGCGCAGTATGGTGAAACTTCCTGATGGCGTTTTGATGTATCCGCAATATCTAAAGCAAGCTGGGTATTATTGCACGAATAATAGTAAAGAGGATTACAATGTTGTTAAGCCGGGAACAGTCTGGGATGAGTCCAGCAGAAAAGCACATTGGAAGAACCGAAAGTCAGGACAGCCCTTCTTTGCTGTC
>JAJDEK010000521.1 GCA_029259875.1 Planctomycetaceae bacterium | reverse complement strand
AATCTCTCAAAACAGGATAGTATTATTCCTGAGGGAGATTCCATAGGGCCTGGGCAAATTTCTTGCCTAAATCCAGATAACCTTCTGAATTATAGTGCCAACGATCTGAATAACCATAATCATCGGTACTGGTCACTAGCGCTGCACGTTTGTCTTTTTTGACAAAAGCGGCTTGAGCGGCTCGTACAATTTCTCCATGCTTCCAGACTTTTCCTTCGGGATGATTACCTGAATCGGAAATACGCCCTATGACAACAGGAAGATCATCGGCGTACATGGTTGCGCGAATTAAGTCCATAAGCCGCTTCAGGTTGGCCTCATATCGTCGGGCTATTTCTTCAGTATAAACGGCATCACTTTCGCCTTGCATCCAGACAATACCAGCGGGAACGAGAGTATCCGTTTCACCATCCTGATCGATGTCTCGTGTTTGCAGTGCCCGTTTCATACCTGCCAGAAAATGGTCGTATTGATTGATCCCCTGCCCTTTTCCGGTCCCCTTTTCGTAGTCCGGATCCCAGCATCCAAAGTTTCCAGCCGCTTCGATAGCAAGGGAAGTCCCACCACGCGATATTTTGATCAAGGCAATATTTTCGTTCGGAGCGAGTTCTTTGAGAGTTTTCGCGAATGTAAGCTCAGCACCAAACCGGTCTGAATAAACGTTAGTAGTTCCATCTGATTTGAAACCGGCTCCATGCCCGGGTTTCAGTTGAGACCAGATACCGCGGCCATCAACGGGAACACCATCAGGGCTTGGATTCGCGTGAAAGATCATGACACCGGGAATCGGTTGTTTGAGATCGGCCGGAAGATCTTTTGTATAACCGTAGCCATCCATGTTGGATTGGCCACCTAGAAAATAAACACGGTATGTTTTCGCAGAAACAGGGTCAGCGCTAAAGAAGAACTGAACGTCGACCAGCATTAATGCAATGCATACGAGACGATACATAGAAAAACCTTTCGCATAACCTGTAAAAAGAATAGTCACTTGGGATTCACTCTCGCAAATGATCTATTATACAAGCTAAGCGATGATTTCGTCGATAGAGTGGCCGAAATCCATTTCAATGCGTTTTTGGCCGGGTACTTCCAGACGGTGGGCATTCAGTCCCAACTGTTTCATCAGTGTGGCATGCACGTCAGTCACATAATGGGGATGCTCTTCTGCATGGAAACCGAGTTCATCCGTTGTACCATGTGCGACACCACCCTTGATTCCACCACCGGCCATCCAGATTGAAAAACCATACGGATGATGATCGCGGCCGTTGCTGCCTTGTGATCCGGGTGTTCGTCCGAATTCCGTCGCAAATACAACAATCGTATCTTTCAATAAACCTCTGCGTTTTAAATCCTTTAACAGACCAGCCGCTGGTTGATCGACCTGCATTGCCAACTTTGAATGATTTGTTTTCAGATTGGAATGCGAATCCCAGGCGCCGGCGGCACCATTACCATGCATGATCTGGATAAACCGAACGCCCTTCTCTACAAATCGTCGCGCGGCCAGTAATTGCATTCCAAATGGTTTGGTCGCAGAATTATTCAATCCATAAAGTTCTTGAGTCTCTTTGGTTTCCTGGTCAAACCGGATTACTTCAGGTACTGCCGATTGCATGCGGAATGCCAACTCATATGACTTAATTCGTGCTCGAAGTGTACTGTCATTCGGATATTTTTTAGAGCTTAGCTGGTTAAGTTGATTGATGAGAGAGAACTCAATCTTCTGTTCTGCATTCGATAGATCAAGTTCAGGCTTTGCATAGGGAAGCGGGTTTTTGGGATCGACTTTGAGGGGAACCGAATCGTAGGCAGGCCCTAGATAGTGTCCGTCTCTCACATCAAAAAAGCGTGGTCCCATATTGATGAATTGCGGCAGATTCTGATTCAGTGATCCTAAACCATAATTAATCCAAGCACCGATGGTTGGCACCCGCCCATCCAACATATGCCTTCCGGAGTGGAATTGGACCTGAGCGCCATGATTGTCGTCTGTCGTCCACATGGAACGGACGATGGAAATATCATCGACACAGCCACCAATGTGCGGAAACCAGTCACTGACTTCGATACCACTCTGGCCATGTTTTTTGTAACCCACTTGCAGCGGATAAACTTTGTTTCGCTGTTGTCCGTTGGCATCGTTGACTACGACAACACGCACTCGTTTCAGCTTTTCAGATTCTTGAACGCTTTTCCAAGGAGTTTCATTGATGGATTTCCCCGCGTACTTGGTCAGCATCGGCTTGGGGTCGAAACTTTCCATATGACTCACGCCACCCCGCATGAACATCCAGATGACGCTTTTCGCTTTGGGAGGAAAATGAGCTTTTCCGTCGGGGGGAACATGTGCCGTGGATGCACGGGCTTGATCCTCATCCTGCAATAAGGAAGCGAGTGAAATACCGGCGATACCGGAGCTGAGGCTCGATAAGAAATTACGACGAGGAAGATTACCTGTCGAGTTCTGTAGAGAATTCTGTCTATTCATGACGTGCCTTCATCGAATCGTGATGAAATCGTTATGGTTGAGTAATGCATGCACCAGATTTTCACGTGATCTCCAAGTGGAATTCTGGTTTTTAGATGATTTTAATACCGATTGTGTTTCAGCCAATGCTTTCAAGCAAAGAGTAGATTCCTGAGGGGTTGGTTCCATACATAGAATTTTCTCATAAGCAAGCTTGATAAATTCCTGATTGCTGATTTCAGGATGCTTTGTTTGAATCAGCCCGGTAATTTTACGAGCCATCTGCAGGGAAACTTTACTGTTAGCTAGTGCCAATGCCTGTTGAGGTATGACGCTTTGATTTCGACGGTAACAGGCAAAGATGTCGGCGGCATCAAACATACTGAGAAATTTATCTTGGGCATCGCGTGAAGTTGTAAAATACAAGCTGCGGCGTTTACTTCCAGAATTTTTGTGTGGGTCGATGGGTGGGCCTCCCTGTGACAGGTCCAGTTCTTCTGCCAAGTGTAGCAGGCTGTCACGAATGACTTCCGATTCCATACGTACGGTATTCCGCCGCCAGTAATATTGATTCTTTGAATCCTGTTCGAGGGTTCGGGGATCTGCGCCAATTGTTGAACTACTGAGTTGATAGGCTTTTGATGTGACCATCAATTCATGCAGATGTTTCATGCTCCAGTTATGCTCCATGAAATCGACTGCAAGCCAATCCAGTAACTCATGTTGCAGCGGCTGTTTGGAGCGAAGTCCAAAGTCGGTCACATCTTCTACTAGCGGCTGACCGAAGTGTCTCAACCAAATATGATTCACGGCGACTCGTGCCGTTAAAGGATTTTTGCGATCCGTAATCCAGCGGGCAAACGCCATGCGACGTCCGGTACTGGTTGTCGGATAAGGCTGGAATCGAGATGCGTCTTTTTCTGCGGGGCCTTCAAGTGCTTTAAGTGAAGCCCGAACCGGCGTATATTTTTCACCTGGCTTACTAACCGCTTGTTTTGCTGTTTCGACTTGTTTTTTGGCGGCGGCTAATTCTTTTTTGAGTTTTTTCTTTGCCGC
>JAJDEK010000053.1 GCA_029259875.1 Planctomycetaceae bacterium | reverse complement strand
TGGTTATGTTCTCGCGGAAGCCTTTCGTCTCGAGCTGACCAATCCTCTGATGGCAGCTAATGGGCAGAGCAGTTCAAATGCACCAGCGATCACACAGGCCGACCTGAATTCGGTACGTGATGCTGCTCTGAATTACTGGGAATCGACCGGCTTAACTGAAGCACAGTTAAGTCTTCTGGAATCTGTGAATTTTGCACTCTATGATCTGCCTGACGGAATGTTAGGGGGGGAAACCAGTACAACAATTCTGATTGATAGCAACGCCGCCGGTTATGGGTGGTTTGTGGATACCACACCATTCGACAGCAGTGAATTCACTTTGGACACCAACGGGAACCTAATCGCCAATGCAGGGAGTGTCGCGTCTGGCCGGATGGATCTACTGACTGTAGTGATGCATGAATTAGGACATACTTTGGGACATGATCATGAAGATGAGTTGATGGGTGAATCGCTGGACCATTCTCAACGACATCTGCCTGAAGTTGATGACTTCTTCATGTCACTGGTTGAGGGAGATAACCCGCTGCTCAACTAGCATACTGATTCTTTTATTAGTACTCACAAGCTCTCTGAAACTTCGGTTCCTGAGGGCTCTTTTATTTCTTAGGTCCTTCTGTAATTAGTGTGTGATTAGGGAACCCGTTTACAAAACAGAATCACTTCCATATTTTCACATCTTCGGTTGAGGTCATATTGGGTAGAATCAAGATTGGGCATTGGTTTGCTGTTTTGAGCCTTTGCGTGCGGCTTATATTATTGATTCTCTTATTGAATTGGTTGTTCTATTGTGAATGTTTTTTTATTTGATGTGGAGCCATTATCGTCAAGGGTAGCAGCCTAGCAAGTTCTACATTAGCGTAACTTTGTGTTGAGGGTGGATCGACATGCAACCAACGATGTGTGAGCTTGTCACGAAACGTGTTGAAAGTGGTTTCAAAAATGGTGCTCATGTTGCACTCGATTTTGGGAAAGAAAACTTATAGTCTGTAATGGCAGTCTTTTTAATCATGCTTAAATTCTCATACGTTTCTCTGTTCAGTTGCAAAATAAAATTCTCACGCGCGCGACGCATAAGTGGGTAGTTTCGACGAGGGCGCGATGGTGTCAAGTTGAAAATGAGCACTGCTTATCGGGAACCAATTTGAATAGATCGTGCTTGATTCTTATTTCGTCTCGTGGGAGACACGACTCATTAAGTAAAGTGGAATACCAACCAATACCGGAATTAATCCGAGTGCAGTCAGACCTCGCGCGTAGTCGAGACTGGAATAGAGCATGTACAACGATGTGATGCAAAACAGAATAGGGGTCGCCGGGTAGAAGGGGACGCGGAAGGGGCGTTCCAGATGAGGAAGCTTGAAACGCAAGATGATCAGACTGAGGCCCGTCAATAAGAAAAAGATCCAGAAAAGGGGGGCCGATGCGGCGAGGAGTGTATCGAAGCCTCCCGCATATTTATCCCAGTTGATAATTTTCCATTGGATCACCTCAAAGGGTTTTTCCAGTATGCGTTGTCCGGTTCTTGTTCCGATCAGCACGATCATACTAACCGAGATGATTCCCTGTGTGATGAGTGAGTAGATCGGAGCATTAACGCGATAGTTCCAACGCGCCAGGACAGCGAAGAACTGGTGGTCCATTCCCAGGCGAACGTTGACTCGTGAACCTGTCAAAATCAATCCGTTAATGGCGCCTAAGGATGAGATCATGATAACCAGACTGATTGCTGTTTTTCCTGTTGTGCCCCAAACACTCTCTAACAAGTCGGCTGCCGGTGCTGGTGAATTCAATAGACCTTCATAACCCAGTCCCCACAAGTAGGCAGAGTTAATAATGAGATAGATCGCCATGATTCCAACGGTGCCAAAAATCAATGCTTTAGGGATATTCTTTCCTGGCTGTTTCACTTCTGCAGCGACAAAAGCCGCATCGTTCCACCCACCATAGGCATACAGCACAAATACCATTGCCAAACCAAAATTGGCGGTAGAATTAGAGTCGGGTGAAATGGCCGGTGAAACAGAGGATGTGTTATTCATTCCGAGATAAAATCCGGTCAAGGCGATGGCTGCCAATCCGATGACTTTGGCAAATGTCAGAATGTTTTGTGCTCGTTTGCCGACCATCAGTCCCAGCAGATTTAAACAGATCAGGATACACACAGATGAGGCCGCCAACAGTACCGACCAGTCTTCTGAGACTCCCAGGAATGAGACCGCATATTGGGCAAAGACATAGGACATGATTCCGATGTTACCCGGGTTGATGGCGACAAATTGGGCCCAGCCAAAGAGAAAGCCTGTTCCTGTTCCATACGTTCGAGAGAGAAACACGTAATCTCCCCCTGTCTCAGGCAAAGCAGATGCCAGCTCAGCGTAGCATAGCGCGCCGGCCAACATTAAAAAACCACCGAGGCACCAGACTGCCAGACCCGCTTCGATCGACCCCGCATTGGCAAAGACCAAGCTCGGAACCTTGAAAATCGAAACACCAATCACAATGCCGATGATGATGTTGACGGTATCCCAGAGTGTCAATTTTTTCTGATAATGCTCTGTTTCTTCCTGAACCGGCATTGGTTGCCGTTGATCTGCGGGCATATAAAATAGATCCCCAATAAAGCCGGTTCCGAAAGAGGAAAATTAGTAACTGAGGATCAGGTGGGTGTTGTTCCCACTAGTACCGCGACGGGCATGGTCCAGATATTCAACTCGAGCTCTTCTTTGATTGAAAAACCAGCATTTTTCAGAAAGCCAACGGCGTCGATGGGTTGGCAGTCGACAATATGCGGAAAATGCTGGTGCATCCATTTGTAAGTCTTCTCCAGAAAACTGTCTTTTTCCCCTTCTTTTGGCAGGGCCATCGAAACCACGCCTAAACGTCCTCCTGGCTTCAAGACACGTTTTATTTCCTCGAGGACCGTCGGTATTGTTTCTAGTGGAAAGAGTTCCAGGGTAAAGCTCATGGAAATAGCATCGAATGTCTGGTCCTTAAAAGGCAGAGGAGGTGTGTTTGCCACAGAGAGGTTTACCTGGTCCGCGACACCCGCTTCTGTGACTCGTTTTTCGGAGACTTTCTGCATTCCATCAGAGATATCGACCCCGTAAACTGTGCCTGTATTGCCTACTGCTTCCGCCAGAGAAACCAGTGAGTGGCCGGTTCCATACCCTATTTCCAGGACTTTTTCACCTTCAGCAATTCCCAGCGCTGCTAGCCCTTTTTCACGGGCGACATGTTCGTTGGAGTCGGCAATTAAGTCATAGGAATGGCTGATACGGTCATAAAATGATTTAGTCAATTTTTCATCAGAGGAATTCATTGA
>JAJDEK010000520.1 GCA_029259875.1 Planctomycetaceae bacterium | reverse complement strand
CGATTCGTTTAACCATTTGCGCAGTTTGTTCATAAGTGGGCATGCTTGGAAAATGCTGCATCACCTGCGGGTCAGCATTCATCTCTGCGAAGGGAACCACATCGGCTTCATGCCACTGCCTAAGGAAAAGTCGAGAAGTTTCTAGTGCCATATTATTTAATACTCACTCAGATCATGCAAATTAGATCAATCGAAAATCAGGCTGCTGACTCTATGGTAAAACGAGATGGAGATCAGTTCTTCTATGACTCCACAGAATCAGCTTTTTCTGCGTATGATAATTGATAAAACTTATACAAATCACGAGCAAAATCACAGAGTTGGCTCAACTGAGATTGAATTCAGTCCGTTCGCCTGCTCAAATAGTTTAACAAAACTAAATAATTCGAAACCATGGAGTTTCGAATGGTTATGAGAGTACCCATGGAGCATTTTTTGATGAAATCTTTTTGTCTAATCGTGTCTTTTAGCTTGATTCACTTAATTAATACCAATGTGCTTTTGGCTGCTGATTCTGAGATTAAGCCTACGTTGATTCAGGTTCCCGATACTTGGGAAGAACAAGTGGACGGGAAATTTTCTGATCTGAATGGCTTTGCCTGGTATCGTTGTTATGTCAAAGTTCCCAAAAATTGGGCTGACATGACCGCGCGTCCGCTTTGGCGTGATTCGGTAACACTCTCGATTGAAAAACTGGCAGATGCGCATGAAGTTTATATCAATGGAACACGCATCGGTCAAATTGGAAGCTTCCCTCCTAACTATAAAAGTGGTTTTGAAAACTATCAACGTTATAAAGTTCCACCGGGAACTTTGAAAGTGGGGCAATACAATTCGATTGCCATTCGCGTCTATAATCAGAACGGTCCTGGCGGTTTTCGCGGCGTGCCTCCGATTCTATCAGGTTACTTTCTGGAATGTATCCTCAAAGGGAAATGGGAATTCTTACCGGGTGACAATCTGAAGTGGGCGATTGCAGGATTGGAAACAAAACCGACAGAAGCAGCCTTTGATGAATTCACACCGGCGACTTCGACTTTAAAACGATCAACCAAGCTTTCTCCAGGCCGAAGATTGCCTCCTGAAAAATCGATGGAGTTATTTGAAACCGATGACGATATGGTTGTTGAGCAAATGCTGACGGAACCCATGATTGGGCAACCGCTGTTTATGAGCTTCGATGAACGAGGTCGCATGTGGGTCGTACAGTACCGGCAATACCCCTATCCGGCTGGTCTGAAGGTTTTGAGCCGCAATAAATATTATCGGATGGAATTCGATCAAGTTCCTCCACCACCACCAAACCATTTTCCTGGCAATGATCGAATTACGATTCACGAAGATACAAACGGAGATGGTAAATACGATGAGCATAAAGTGTTTGCTGGAGATTTAAATATTGCGACGTCGGTTGTCAAGGGACGGGGTGGTGTGTGGGTGCTCAACCCACCTTACCTCATGTTTTATCCTGATAAAAATAATGATGATATTCCCGATGCCGATCCAGAAGTGCATTTAAGAGGATTTGGAATTTCCGATACCCATTCTGCTCCGAATAGTTTGCAATGGGGGCCTGATGGCTGGCTCTATATGGTACAGGGAAGTAACGTTGTTTCACATTTAAAAAACAGTGATAAACCTAAAGCGAAATCGATTTACTGTGAAGGTCCTGCGATCTGGCGATACCATCCCGAGACAAAGCGTTATGAACTCTTCGCAGAAGGGGGAGGGAATGCCTTTGGTCTCGAAGTTGATGCCGACGGGCGAGTTTATTCCGGTCATAATGGAGGGGGCACCCGAGGTTTCTATTATGTGCAAGGCGGTTATTACGAAAAAGGAACCGAACGAAAATATGGCGATGTCAGTAATCCCTATGCGTTTGGTTTACTGCCTTTCATGAAGCATTCAGCCACGCCTCGATTCAGTCATGCTTTAGTAAAATATGAAGGGGATACTCTACCAAAACAGTATCACGGCAAGTTATTGTCCGTCGACCCGCTCCACCAATATCTGGTATTTTCCAAAATTGAACCCTTGGGTTCTTCATTTCAGACGGAAGATATCGGCTTCCCGTTGCGCAGCACCGATTTTGGTTTCCGACCTGTCGAAATTAAAGTGGGGCCTGATGGTGCGGTTTATGTGGCTGACTTTTACGAAGAATTCATCGCACACGGCCAACATTATCAAGGACAGGTAGATCCGAATTCTGGTCGTATTTATCGCTTCAAGGCTAAGAAGGCCAAGCCTCGCAAAGTCGAAGATCTCAGCAAAAAAACAACACGCGAATTGATTGAACTGCTCAAACATCCCAACGAATGGCATCGACGTACAGCGCTACGTCTCATTGGTGACCGTAAAGATCAATCAGTGGTACCCCTTCTCAAACAATGGATCAAAAACAACGATGGACAGCTTGCGTTGGAAGCATTTTGGGCGTTGAATCTGTGTCAGGGTTTTGATGAGACAATCGCTGAAGCAACGTTGAAACATGTCCATCCGATGGTACGCTTCTGGTCGGTACGACTGCTTGGCGATGATATGGTCGTTTCCAGTAACATCCGGCAGAAACTTGTCGAATTAGCGACTCAGGAATCGAATGCAGAAGTGCGTGGTCAGTTGGCGGCAACTGCCCGACGATTGCCCGCTGATGTTTGTCTGCCTATTGTAGATGCCTTGGTGCGTTATCAAGAAGATATCGACGATCCGCATCAACCATTAATGGTTTGGTGGGCTCTCGAATCCAAGGCCGTGTCTGACCGTGATCAGATGATCGCATTGTTCAAGAACCAAGAATTCTGGAAACAGCCACTGGTACAGACGACGATTCTGGAGCGATTGATTCGGCGTTATGCCACTGCCGGCAGCCGCACTGATCTCATCACTTGTGCAAAGCTATTTGAATTGGCTCCCGATTCTTTATCCAGGAAAGCATTGATGGCTGGTTTTGAAAGCTCGTTCAAGGGACGATCTTTAGCCGGTTTGCCTGAAGCATTAGTGCAAGCACTCGCAAATGCGGGCGGTGGTTCCACGACTTTACAAATGAGATTAGGAAACAAACAAGCCCTGCAGATCGCTTTGGATACTTTAAAGTCTCCTGGTAAGAACCGAGGACAACTCGTCGAATACATTCAGGTACTCGGCGAATTACAGGAGTCTCAGGCACTTCCCGCGATGCTGAAATTGTTGAGTACAACAAACGATGCAGCGCTGCAAACAGGCTTATTAGTCGCTTTACAAAAGTTTAATCAACCTCAGGTCGTTGAGACTATCCTCGAACGTTACTCCACGATTTCCGAAGACGTGCGGGAAGTGGCTCAGAGCACACTTGTTAGCCGCAAAGACTGGACGCGCGCATTTCTGAAAGCGATCGAAGCAGGGCAAATCGAATCAAAAACAATTCCTGTAGATCTGGTTCGTAAGATGACCATTCATCAGGACGAACAAATTGCTTCCCTGGTTGGCAAGCATTGGGAAGAAGTCCAAGGTGCTTCAAACCAACAAATGCAAGCCAATATTAATCGGATATCAGGTTTACTAGGGACCGAAAACAGTGATGTCTATCACGGGAAAGAGCTTTATCAAAAGAATTGTGCAAAGTGCCATATTCTGTTTGGTGAAGGAAAACGAGTGGGCCCCGAGTTGACTCAGTATAAACGTGATGATTCTTTACGAATGCTGATGCATATTATCAATCCTAGTGCGGAAATTCGGGAAGGCTACGAAACTTATCTTGTGATTACCGACGATGGTCTGGTGGTTTCTGGATTCTTGTTTGATCAAGATAAACAGATTGTCGTGATTCGTGGCGCCGATGGTCAAAACGTAACGATCAAACGGGAAAACATTGATGAGATGAT
>JAJDEK010000519.1 GCA_029259875.1 Planctomycetaceae bacterium | reverse complement strand
GTGTTGCATAAACCGTACTGGTTGTCTCCTGAAGTCAGCACTTCTCAAGGTCAGGATTTAAGCTCATTTGAAGAGTTGAAAAGTCAGCTCAATACTCATTTCTTGAATTCTGAGAGACCACTTCTCGTCAGCGTCTTAACCTGTCAACAGACGGTCTATCGCGAAATTGATCGTGTTTTCATTGTCGCTGAATCGTGGCCGCAAAATCGTTAACAAAATAATCTTTCAGCGTTCACGTTTTTTATTTCTTGAGCTCAACGTTGCTAACACCCTCTCGGCCGGGGGCCAGAATGTTATGAGAGAAATGAATGCCGGTTGCTTTTTGATCGACGCGGACCGCATAAACATAACGAGGTTGCTGGTTTTCTTTCGAGGCTGCGTGACGGCCTGAGTTCTGTATGATATTGCCTTGAATGATCACATCTGCGAGGGGCGTGTTCTCCGGTTTTTGTCCAGAATCGAGCAAGATCGGGTTTCCATTATTACCCCAAATCCAATGGGCGTTGCCGTAACCGAACTCTGAAATGATATTGTTGGCAATGATAGAGCCTCCATCACTGTTATCTGATCTTGCTGATCGGTCTTTGTTTGACTCACGAGCCGCATACGAGGCAGCACCCGGCATGAGACCAATACTCCACAGATCATTTTTGATGAATTGATTCCCAAGTATTAAAACATGTCGGGAACCATGCATGGCTTTCATCCCCACAAAACAGTTAGAGACGATATTTTGTGAAACAATGACATGGTCTGAATGCAAATCAATGCCTTGTGCCGCATTTTCGATGGTGTTGCCTACTATTTGTGTCTGATCACTGATCGCAGGTGACGTCACAACAATCGCGGACCCCTGGTGCCAATTATTGACAGACTCTCGCTCCCAGACCTGGGGGTTTGTTAAAGTGCCTTTGGTTTTGTTCTTCTTCACAAACTGCCCCAGTTTAAATTTTTTCTGAGTCTCCTGTGTAGGTAAAAGGTCTTTTTCTGTAATGCGGTTTTCCTGAATGCACGTGCCAGTGCTGGCGTTGATAACGATCCCGCTTCCGTCAATACAATGGAATGCGTACCCCCAGTCTGGTGAGTGAGTACGATCATCGATGGAAATTCGCATGTAATTGGTGATCGTACAATTTCGGATAGTCGCACTTTTACAGTTCTGCAAGTAAAACACGCCAGAACGCGTTCGGTGATTCAGGACTGTTACATTGTCCAGAACAAAGTCCTGGCACCCAGTTGCTTTAATCGCTTCGGTTGCCGTTGTCTGTTTCTCTTCCGGGCGCGTCAATACGATGTCACGAAATTGAACTTGGGATCGGTTTTCGATTTCGATGAAAGGTGCATCCGGATTGGTTTGTATAATGCGCCCTGGTCCATAGAGTCCACTACCATCGCTGCGAATACTAATTTTCGCTGAGATTTCGTAATCTCCCGCAGGCAGGAACAGCATCTTTCCTGGTTGCGCATCTAGTGTCGCCTGGATAGATTGGTTTCGACTGACAATCGGAAAGGCCGAATTCGATTCTTGACACAATCCCCTAGAAGGGGCTGCCCAAACACTCAAAAATAAGAGTAAATTGATACAGCTTAAAAAACCGTTTTTGAAATCCTGACCACATTCGGAGGTTTGTTTGATCACCATTCAGATCTACTCTTTCTGTTAGAGAGACGTACAAATTTTCTTTCAATGCTCTGCTGCTACATTTTACTTGCTGATGTTCATCTTCGATGTGATAGATAATATCGAATATAATCTGAAGGGGACAGTTTTCTTTTCTGAGTTTATTTCTGTCAGTCCAGATTTGGAATCCACGCACATGTGATTTCATACTTATTGAAATATTTGGAAACATAGTTGGTTCAAGATCAGTTTTCACTTTGAGATCATTAGGATCCTTGTGAGGACAGTTATGCGCGGTTTGTGTTAATGCATGGTCAGTCGAGAACTAACTTTTGCGCGTTGATGTCTCAAATGTGGTACATATTGGCAAAATGAGGCATGCACAAACGGAAGCGAATTTAATTCATTCGAATAAAATTTGGTTGAAACGAGTGGGTTTTATAGTGCTGAAATTCATAGGGGAGAAGATCGATTCAGTAATTGTTTTTTTCTCACGCGCGCGACGCATAAACAGAAAGTTTCCCTGTTGGTGCGGCTGAGTCAAGTCATAAATAAACACTGATTAATCGGAGTTAAATGGAAGTTTTGAAAGCCTTGAATTGGTCAAAGGCGTTTTAGTAATGGGAGATCGCTCTGCGCATGAAAAAACAGAGTCACTCCTTTAAGGTTATCAGGAATGACTCTGTTTGGTTTACAAGTGTTTCTCAGGAAACGAGCTTACCTTGGGAGATATTTATTGTTGGAATGAAGCCTGATTTAACTTGGAAGGTGCCGGTGGTACAGGCGGGTTGGCATTCTCTGTTTTTGGTGTTGCCGCCGGTTGTGAAGCTTCCGGACTTTCATTGGTATAATATACTGGTCCACCATAGTGCTGTCCTCGGCAATGTGGACAACCATGGCCTCTGCAGGAACGACAGTCACGTGTATGATACATACTTGGATTTGGTGGCGGAGGAATCATGCCTCTACGTGGCTGCCAGGTAGGTATACGTTGGTAATAATAACCGAGTTGTGTTGTATCCGTTGGCATATAAACCTGTGGATAGTTTGCGCCAGCTGTCGGGCCAGCTTGTCCCATATACTGATTCGAGTAGTAACGTTGGTATTGAACCGGAGTTCTTTGAATGCTTTGTGCCGAAGGTGGACACCATGCTGGTCCATGCACTTTGTGGCCTTTCCGCAAAAAGGCCCAGCCTTCACGCGAACTGTAGTTTCGATAAGTTCCATCGCCATCATAGCGATTCGAATATCCGGGAGGACAATTGTAAGCATAGCCACCGCCACGAACGTGATGGGCCACTTGTTGGATGTCTCCTTCGTTCACTGTGGTTCTATCATCAGCACTTACATTTGTGGTAGTGCTGACCCCGAAACCGGTCACTGCCAGAATAGCAAGCAGTTGTATGTTTAAGATTCTCATAACGATCTTCCTGAACCCCATTGAGGATAATAGTTTTTAATTATTGAACGATGCGAGATATGGGAGTGATGCGGCTTGAAGGAATACCCCAACCATA
>JAJDEK010000518.1 GCA_029259875.1 Planctomycetaceae bacterium | reverse complement strand
ATACCCAGAGGTGGTTTACTGTGAAGGTAAAACGCCCGCTGGACTTGTCGAAATTTTCTCTGCACTACTGGAAGCGAACCAGCGTTGCCTGGGAACACGTCTTTCGGAAGATCAAGCTGAGGTTGTCCTCAAACAATTTCCGCAAGCGATCTACAATCAGACAGCCCGCACTGTTCGTATTCCAGAAAAAGGTTCCGCCTTCGACGAAGAACTGATCACAGGAGAAACCGCCGTCCTCACAGCAGGCACCAGTGATCGCCCCGTCTCAGAAGAAGCCATTGAAACACTGATCTGGATGGGTTACCAGCCCGACTTCATTCTCGACGTCGGTGTGGCAGGCCCCCATCGACTACAGGAACAACTACCGCGAATTCAAAACGTATCTGCCATTGTTGTAGCAGCCGGCATGGAAGGCGCCCTGCCTTCGGTTGTCGGAGGCTGGGTTTCTTGTCCGGTGATTGCGGTTCCGACCAGCGTTGGTTATGGAGCCAGCTTAGGTGGCATCGCAGCGCTGCTGGGCATGTTAAATAGTTGTGCGGCCAACGTGACAGTGGGTAATATAAATGCAGGCTTCAAGGCAGGCTTCATCGCCGGTTTGATCGCCGATCAAAAACGTCCAACCCCCGAAATTTGACTTACCAACTTAAAGAGAGTCCTTCCATGATGATGTCTCACCTGCGTTTTGTGCTCTGTTTCGTGATTTTAAATTTGCTTGGCTTGTGTGAATTCAATCAACCAGTGTTGGGGTCAGAAGGGCAAGCGGCATTAGTACCGATTGTGCGTGTTGTCGATTTAAACGTGGGCGAGTCCACGACTGTTACTCTGAGTAATGGCGAACGGGTACAAGTCAAACTACTTGACTTAAAAGAGACACGCGACCCGATCCGACAGGCGGTTCGTAGTGCACTCGTTACCGTACAAGTTGACGATGAGAAAATCACGCTTGAGTCAGGCATGTATAATTTGCCTCGGAAGACCGGTCGTGTGCAGATCGACTGTTCGATCACTAAAGGTTGTAACTCGAACGGAACTCCCGCATTCTGGGGACTTGAGAAAGATGCCCGCCTGCGATTCTGGCCCGCTGATTCACCTTTGCTCAAGTCCGGTTCGTTTATTTATCCCGTTGATCAACGCTGGTTCGCCACTCGTACCTGGTTTGACAATGAACCCGTTGACGGTGGTACAAAAATTCTCCCCAAAATCTACTATCACAGTGGACTGGATATCGGCGGGGCAGAAAAATTAACCAAAGTCATCGCCGCCACCGATGCAGTCGTGGTTTGCTCAGGTACTGATGTCTTGGAAGAACACCGCAAAGATACACCCGTTGCTCCCCGATATGACGTAGTTTACCTGATGGATGCCCGAGGCTGGTATTACCGTTACAGCCACCTTCATAAAATCAACGATCACATCCGTCCGGGTCGTCTGATCAAACAGGGGGAAGAAATTGGCGTCCTCGGCAAAAAAGGAGCCAGCGGCGGCTGGTCGCATCTGCATTTTGAAATTAAGAGCCGTCAGCCTTCGGGTAAATGGGGCACACAAGCCGGCTATGCTTTTCTATGGGAAGCTTACCGTAATCAATATCATCCCAAACTGGTTGCGAACACGCGTCGCAAAAATTTTCTGAAAGCAGGCAACTCGACCCTTCTGAAGGGCTCTCAATCTTACAGTGACACCGATAGCATTCAAAGTTATGAATGGACCTTCACAGATGGAACCAAAGCAACCGGCGCTGAAGTTGAACGGACCTACAACCAGCCGGGAGTCTTTAGTGAAATTCTGAAAGTGACTGACAAACAGGGTAACATCGCCTACGATTTCGCAGAAGTTCATGTTCTCGATCCCAAAAATCTTGAAGAATATGTTCCCCGCATCCACGCCTCTTATTGGCCTTCTCTGAAAAATCGGGTTGGTGAACCCATTACGTTCAAGGTTCGTACGTTTGGCAATACGACAGGTAATGAAGTCTGGGATTTCGGAGATGGGAGCCCTTTAGTCAGCGTGAAATCAGATGGAAATGCCAAGCCGCTGGATGAAAATGGTTACGCTGTCACCAAACATATCTATCAAAAACCCGGTGATTATCTGGTCAAAGTGCAACGTAGCCGCGATGATGGTGTCACAGCAGCAACACGTTTGCACGTACGTGTTGAACCCCAGTAATCACAGCCATTTAGCTACAAAAATCCGAAAGAGTCTATAATATCTCTTCTGGTATTTGGTCATGAGCGGTTTTACAATGGGTTTCTCAATCACTGAAAACACCTTGATCCATTTACCTTCTTGACTACCTGCCTGGATTCTGCCATCCATGAAATTTCACTTGTTGCCTTTTTGCGCGATTTTGCTTTTAATGAATCTGGGTTTGTGCGATTCTCTCGTAGCGGCTTCGGTTGAAGCTCAGAAACCAGATTTGACGGTCGATTTCAAAACAGCCGTTCAAAAGCGTTTGCAGTCTTTACGAAAACAACCTGCACTTATACATTCAGCCATCGGTGTCACCCGCAAGGAGACACCCATTCCCTGTGTCTATTCCAAAGAGGATCTCAACTTTCAGACTGGCAAAGTGCGCATTCTGCTGATTGGTGGCCTTGATGGGTCGGAAACATCAGTCGCCTCTGTCATCAATGCCGTTAACTGGTTCTATGGCTCAGAAGCAGCCGAACCATTCCGACAAACATTCGCAGTCTCAGCGATCCCCATCGCGAACCCGGATGGCTGGGTTTTGCAAAAGGGACCGAAGAACGCATCACACGGAAATCCCACTCGCGGCTATCCCCCAGTAAGTCCTGCCTACCAAAGTGTCACTAAGCCCGAAACGGAATATTTGTGGCGTTGGATCGGCATGCACGCCCCTGATCTGGTTTTAGATGTGCGCGAGGGAAAACAGTTTCAATGGATCGTTCCCGTCGATGCCCTTAGATCCGCACGCACCTTGGGTAAACAATTGCAACCACAAATTCGCCCGGTTTTTGGTTGGGAGCTTGTTTCTAGCCTCGCTTATAAGCCGCCCTCTGATGTGGGTCGTCTGCCTGCATTGGCAGTCGAAGTGCCAAAACAAAATGGACCACAGTTTCTGCCAACCTTGCTGACTGCAATCCAGAAAAGTACATTTCGAGGCCCTTCTCCTGCTCGGTTGGAAATCATGCGTCGTTTACAGCGCACACCGATTCAAGTCGCCACTCAACTTTCAAAAGTGTATGGCCATGAACTTGGAAGATTATCCTACCTGCCTGTAGTTTCACTCATCAGTCAAATTCGATTGGGAGAATTAACGGGAGACCGTAGTCGATTATCTCATGTAGAAACAATTACGCAGAATTACCTTTCCAAGAATCCCGACCCTCTCAGCAACCGTGGGGGAGGCAGTCTGATCGCCGGGCATTTACTGTTTTCAAAACTCGCGAAAGTAACCGGTAATCAGCACTATGTAAATCTGGCTAAACAAGCAGCAGGTCTCGGCTTTGACGAAGAGGGAAATATGCGTGAATCGATGCCACATCATGTCGAGATGAGTGATGCGGTATTCATGTCATGTCCGATTCTGACAGCCGTGGGACGATTAACGGGAGATCCACGTTATTATGAAATGGCATTACGTCACTGGCGATTCATCCAGAAACTAGATCAACGGCCCGATGGTATCTATCGTAATTCGCCTTTGAGTGACGCGGCCTGGGGACGTGGCAATGGCTTTCCCGCGTTGGGACTGGCACTCGTACTCACTGAACTCCCTCTGAATTCACCATTGCGACAAAGCTTCATAGATGGTCACCGACATCATCTCGAAGCACTCAGTCGTCATCAAGACCCAACCGGCATGTGGCATCAAGTGATCGACCACAGAGAAAGTTACCGCGAACTGACTTGTACTTGTATGATTACCTTTTCGATGATTCGCGGCGTGCGCAAGGGCTGGCTGGACGAAAAACAATACACGCCTCTCATTGAACGCGCCTGGAACGCCATCAAAACGCGTGTTGCCTTTGATGGTTCGCTTGTTGATGTCTGCACGGGAACTGGCAAACAGACCAGCTTGCGAGGCTATCTTGACCGTATGGCCATCCTCGGTACCGACGCCCGCGGTGGTGCTATGGCATTTCTTGTTTCCAACGAAATGGCGCAATGGCGTAACGAACAGGCCAATGCCTTACAACAAAAAATGGATTAGTGACGGTTCTCATGTCTGCTTACACTGATGAGAGTAATTCACACAAAATCGAAGCTGTCATCTGGATATGGTGATTGGCTATCTGTTATTCTAAAGAGACTCACTGCTCCAGCCGACTCGTTGTTCAAGAGGTCCCCTATGTTACCGCGTATTTTTCTCTCACTGTTTTTGTCTGTCTGTGGTCTCATTCTAAGTGCTCCTACCGTTGGTGCCCAGGTTGAGGAACGTGTTCTACGAGCGGGGGCATCGGCAGTGGATATCACGCCTCCCATCGGTGTTTCGTTAGATGGAGTCATTTCCAAGAATGGACCTGTGACTGGAATTCATGATCGTCTTTTTGCGAGAGCCTTGGTATTTGATGATGGTCGAGAACGAATCGCGATTTGTGTGAATGACCTGTGTATGACGGAACGCAGTTATTTTGATCGAGCAAAGAAAATTGTCAATCAGAAAATTGGCTTACCCGTGAATCGAATTCTGATATCGAGTACGCACACTCATGCCGCACCCCGTGTTCCCTATGGACGCGCGGGAAAGCTTGATGATGCATATTACGACACGCTCGTACAACAAATCGCCCAAGCCATTATTCAGGCTCAAGAAAATCTCGAACCCGCCCGCATTGGCTGGGGTTCTTTCGATGCCGGTAAGTATGCCGCCTGTCGAAGGTTTTTGGCGAAAAAAGGAAGTGTCTCATTAAACCCGTTCGGTGTTGCCGGTGATCAGATCAAATCCGTCTCTGGTCGTAGCCAGCACCTCATCCAGCCGGCTGCGCCCATTGATCCACAATGTTCGATACTCTCGGTACAACATTTGGACGGAACTCCACTGGCAATTTTAGGCAATATGAGCATTCACTATTGTGGCGGTTATCAAAAGGGCCAAATCAGTGCCGACTATTTCGGTTCTTATGCAAAACATCTCGCAAAAAAACTGGGAAAGCATAACACGCATCCCCCGTTCGTAGGAATGTTGTCGAATGGAACCAGTGGAAATGTCGGGGCGGTCATGAAACAGGATCAACGCAAGTATGCCGCTTTTAGATGGATTGAAGAATCCGGGAAAGAGTTTGCGGAACAGACTTTGAAAGTCGTTCAAAACATCGACCATAAACCTAATTTGAAATTGGCGATGTTGGAGCAAGAACTCGAATTGAAAGTACGTCATCCCGATGCAGATCGACTGATGTGGGCTCAGGCAATTTTAGCGAATCCGCAGCAGAAAACAGCGCACCGCTGGTCAAGAATTTATGCCAATGAAGCGATCGAACTTAGTAAGTATCCTAAAACAGAGTCCATCATAATTCAGGCAATTCGCATCGGTAATCTGGGAGTCGTAGGGTTGCCTTGCGAAGTGTTTACGGAAACAGGCCTAGGGATTAAACAACAGAGCCCGTTTGCTGCCACTTTTTCGATGGAACTGGCTAACGGTTCCAGTGGCTATCTGCCGACGCCAGAACAACATGCCTTGGGTGGATATGAAACCTGGCCTGCCCGCAGTAGTTATTTAGAAATTGATGCAGAAACACAAATTCGCCAGATGGCTCTGAAACTGCTGAAGCAGTTGCATGATTAACGTTTTCTATTTTTCTTTATCCAGCCAGCTACTGAGTGTTACCTTTAACGTCATTGGCACTCCATCTCGATACAACTCAACATCCACAGTATCACCGGCTTCTTTTTGACCAATGAGTTTCACTAGCGAATCAAAATTTTCAACGTTCTTGCCGTCGAACTTTTTAATAAAATCTCTGGATTGAATACCTGCTTTTTGTGCGGCAAGCCCATCAGAAACATCACGTACTAAACACCCCCCGTTAGTGTCAGGTGGACCCGAGATTCCTAACATCGCATCACTGTCTCGATCTTGAAAATGAGTTCTGGGAAGCGCTTTATGCAAGTCATCCAATGCGAGATCTGGCAAGGGGTGACCTTTTATGAAATAAAGAGCCTGAAGACGAGAAATTCGCTTTATGTAACGCAACCCTTTTTCGCCTCCTGTCCACTTGGACCCCAATACAAGATACCGTACCTGTCCCGGTAAAGTGTTGTTAGGCGGCGCATTTGGAATATTATTTGCAATGTCTTCCGCCGTCCAAAGTTTTACCTTCCCTCCCAATTTTCTGATTTCGCGAACAGCGCGTTCCTCCCGAAAACCGGCATGCCTATCTATGGCCTCTTCGGCACGGATCGCAACAGAAGGGTTAGCAGCTTTGGTCAATGAGTCGAGCGCGTCTTCGGCTTTATCAACAGACCCCTTTTTCCCTTGCTCATAAATTCGCTCAATCACAAGAATTGCACGAACGGCGGCTTCCAAACTCTCCCCACGCGTCACTTTCAACAGTGGTTCAATAACCTGTTCACCGTATTCAGGTAATGTGCGCGTTGCTTTTTCACGCGCTTTGAAGTCTTCGCTCTCCAGGTCGAGGATATATTCAATCGCTTGTTGAGGAAGCTTAGCAGTTTCTTTTGCTTCCTTCGCGACAGATATTTCGCAATGAAAGATCAACGCTGTGATAAGAGCGCATCCTGCAATCAGAACCACACGTGATGACATTTGTCAGAACCTTTAAGAAAAATCCTCGAAAAAAACGCGTTACTGTCTGTATTTTCCGAGAAATCCTCCCCTAAATCAATACGAGACTGCTGGATGTCTGCAAGAAAGGCCTCTATTTTGCTGGTTTGAATGCTGAATTCAGCAATCCGGGCCGGTCGGTGGTAATACCTTCAACCCCCATGTTTGCAAGTTTTGTCGCATCTTTCACCGAGTTGATTGTCCAGACATAAACGGGCAAACCGGCTGACTTTGCACGTTGCACAAATTTTTCGGTTACAAACTTATTGTAACCGACGTCCAGCCCGTCCAAATGAGCGGCAGTCGCTTTTTGAATATAGTATTCTGCACTGTGAGCCCACTTTCGTGTTATTTTGTTCTGTTTCACTTTGAAGACCCAATACACTTTCAAATTAGGCAGCACCTGCTTCGCCTCTTGCATAGTCTCGTAATCAAAGCCGATAATCGCCGTCTGTGCTGCTGCTTTTCCAGAAGCAGCCAGATCCCGTTTTAGCTGTGGAAGCACCTCGGCCCCACATTTGATTTCAATAAAGAGTCGCTTGTTAGCGGGAATTGTGTTTAGAATCTGAATCAACGTGGGAATTCTCTCCTGTTTGTATTTCGAATTTTTCCACGCACCAACATCCAGAGTTTGCAATTCTGCGAACGTCTGTTCTTTGACCGCTTGATCACGGCCACCAATGCGTTTTGTGGTTTTATCATGATAGGCCACGATCTGACCATCTTTAGTGAGATAAATATCGATCTCCACAGCATCTGCGTTGCGCTGCCAGGCCAGATTTATAGAGGCGAGTGTATTCTCTGGGGCATCATAGGAAGCACCCCGATGACCAATAATTTCGATAGCGGAAAGCGTTGAAGTCGCAGACACGATCACTAAACCTGCAAAAAAATAAACGAAATGAGGGAAACGCATGCACGACATCTTATCTGATCCTCGGTAAACTAATCTAAGTCCTGTGACAAGCTTCTGGTTCCTAATTAGTTATATAGAAGCATATTAAAGGTTTGTAAAGAATTTGTGAAAATTTCTTACTGGAACCAACTAAGTTCTGATTGTGTCTTCAATTTGAAAATAGGAACTGTTTTTCATACTTTAAATTGTGCTTTTGGCATCTTGGTCGTTCCTTGACGATCGGGAGTGTCACTTCTAAACTCGTTTTTGCTAATAATAACAAACACAGACGTTGGATGACTCTTCTTTTATGTGTTTTATCCACTGATTATTGAGTTAGGTGTAGGAGTCCCATTGGTGCAAATTCAAGTGAACGGTGAAGCCAAAGAGGTTCCTCATGATTTAACTGTGACTGGGCTTTTGACCCAACTGGGACTTCAACCCAAATATCTGGCTGTTGAGCGAAATTTGATTTTAATTCCACGCGAAGAACACGCAGCTTGTATACTGCAGGAAGGTGATCGCCTGGAGATTGTAACACTGGTAGGCGGTGGATAATAGATATGGCAACGATAGGCAGTACGGAAACCACTCTTACATTAGGGACACATCATCTGAACTCTCGGTTGATCGTGGGAACGGGTAAGTATGCGACTTACGAACTGATGCAAGAAAGCCTGGAGGTCAGTGGCGCCGATGTCATTACCGTCGCCGTACGTCGCGAGCGTTTAATTGATGCAGAT
>JAJDEK010000517.1 GCA_029259875.1 Planctomycetaceae bacterium | reverse complement strand
ATGGCTATGACCGTTGGTGAAGTCAGCTCCCTGCCCCGTTTCAAAGTACAAACCAAATTTCCCCGTGCGCGATTGTGCATAGTCGCGCATCTTTTTGAGACTGATGTCGAATGTTTTGTTGGCATCATCACTACCTGCGATACTTTGAAACCAAAGTGCCGTACTGCCTGGGTTTTGTCGCTCGACTTCTGCTTGAACGTCAATATGCGACAACACACAGTGCGGCATGACATCTGCTACGCCAAAAGTAACAAGAATGTCCTTCAACACTAATTCCACGGCCTCAACCGACTCAGGCGTGCTGGAAACAGGATTCGTCCCCAGCAACACATCACCCACCGCGTATGACCATCCATCGAGGACCTGCCAAAAGATGTCGTCGAGATTGTCCGTCGGTGAATTTGGCTGCAATCGTGCGCCCAAGTAACCCTGCGCACCTATCTGACTTCCCGGCAGGGAATTGAATATCTTGGAACCGACAGTGATCAATTCCTGATTATTCATCAGTTTCACAACAGAGCCAATGACATCGCTGGAGAGACCACTTGACACCTCTTTAATGGTCGTTTCATTTTCTGTCAGTAACAGTTGTTTTAAAGCTCCGAGTGTCAGGTTTGTGGATCGCCCTTTCAAAGTGGGACTCTGTCCGTTAGCAATTAGTTGATGCAACTTGTCTTCGAATACGGGATGCGCGTTGATATCGGCGATACCAGTTGCTTCTAGCAGCGCACGGGCATTCTTGCGAGTCTGTTCATCAGTAGCAGCCACGCCGATAATCTGATCGCCTTCCTTGAATGTATTCGCCGCGCCGAGTATGTCGCGGTAAAGCTTTATATCAAAACCACCTTTAACACGTTGGATGTAAGCAAAGACATCCTCGTCCTCACGAATCTCTGGTATGGAAACACCGCTGGCATCTGTCTCTCCAGCAGTCACTTTCTTTGCTTGCGACAAAGAGAGAGTCAGAGCAAAGGGGCTATACATCATCGCCTGAACGAAATTACGTCGGTTCAACTGCACGGCTTAGTTTCCTTTGTGCGAGATCTGGAACTCAACCAACCAGGATCAGCGCCGCCTGACTGGACAATAAAGATCATACCATCGAATCGAGAGGAAATTCAAGATGAGCAAGCACTGACATTTGGTGTATCAACTCAAAATTTCATGTACAACATGACCATGCACGTCAGTCAGACGACGATCAATGCCCGCCGTGCGGTAGGTCAGCCGTTTGTGGTCGATGCCCAGCAAATGCAAGATCGTCGCATGTAGATCGTAACAATAGGTTTTGCCTTCTGATGTCTGATATCCCAGATCATCACTTTTACCATGACTTGCTCCCGCTTTGACTCCATTGCCGGCTAGCCAGGTTACAAAAGTGCCTCGATTGTGATCTCGCCCCAGACTTCCTTGAGCAAAGGGCGTGCGACCGAATTCTGTCGTCCAGACGATAAGTGTGTCATCAAGTAGTCCGCGCGACTTTAAATCTCGAAATAGAGCTGCAATGGGTTGGTCGACACTTTTCGCAATCGCAGGTAACTCGGTTTGAATGTTTCCGTGGTTGTCCCAGTTGTTGATAGCTCCCTGTGGGCCGCTCCAGACCTGAACGAACCGTGTGCCTCGTTCCAGCAGACGTCTTGCCAGTAGGCAACGCTTGCCAAAGTTTTCCGTCTCTTTCTGATTCAATCCGTAAGCAGTATGAGTTTCTTTTGACTCTCGAGCCAAATCGAAGGCTTCGGGCGCACTGAGTTGCATCTTCGCGGCGAGTTCACCTGCGACAATCCGTGCTTCCAGCCGCGAATCATCGGGGCGAATCTCTGCATGCTGTCGATTGAATTGTTGCAGTAGTGCGAAAGTGTCCTTATCGGCTTTATTTCGGGCGAATGTATATTTCGGGTCAGCAAACAAATTGGGAATGGGTGTCTTGCTAGTCGCATTGACCAAGGTTCCCTGATGTTTGGCTGGTAAGAAACCACCACTGAAATTTCCTTTTTGATTATAAGGCAGACCACGCACATCCGGCAGCACAACAAACGCCGGCAGGTTGTCGGAAAGATTGCCAAGGGCATAGGAAATCCAAGACCCCATGCAGGGAAACCCGGGCAACATAAATCCGGTATTCATCATATAACTGGCTGGCCCATGCACGTTGGTCTTGGTGGTCATTGCCATTAGGAATGCTAACTCGTCGACAATCTTCGCCTGATGTGGAAAGACTGAACTGACCCAACGGCCGGTTTCGCCATGTTGGGCAAATTTGAAAGGACTTTTCATCACGGCACCAGCAACAGCGGTGAATCCTTCCGGCTTCTCCTTAGGTCCCAGTTTCTGTCCGTGGAGACGTTCCAACTCTGGTTTAAAATCAAATGTGTCCATGGGACTGGCGCCGCCGTTCATAAATAGCTGAATGACACGCCGCACTTTTGCCGGATGATGTAAACCACCGTTCAAGTTAGTCGGCGGCGTTGCTGTTGCTGACTCTTGTCCCAACCAGTGAGCCAACACCGCAGCCCCAAAACTACCGCCCGACTGAGTCAGAAGTTCGCGTCGCGAAAGTGGATGATTCAACATGTACGACATCGTTATTACTCAACAAAAAGAAATTCATTGCTATTCAGAATCAAACGACAAACGGTTTCTAAACCATGTTTGTCTGCCAAGTTCGTCAATCTTTTCAGTTCATCTGCCGTTGGTTCTCGTAACCAAGTCCATAAAACAACGCGTTTGACTTGGTCTGGCATTTTGGCTTCTGCCTTCCCTGCTCGTTCTGCCATCTTTTGTGCTTGATGCAAAACAAAACGATTGTTAAACAGCACCAGAGATTGTAAAGGTGAAGCAGAAAATCCGCGTGCCGGAGCTAACAAGCCAAGGTCGGGAAAATCCAGAGCGTCCATCAAAGGGTCAGGAATCCCTCGCCAGACAACGCGATAGATACTCCGACGATTTGCCCCCGGACTGTCCAAATCGAATTGATCATAATGCAATACCGGCGTCACTTGTGGACCGGGAGTCGTTGTAAAATGAGAGACTCCGGGCCCCCCCCTCTTTAAATCGAGTTGACCACTCACTAACAAAACGGCGTCTCGGTAACTGCCCGCATCAAGACGTTGCCGCGACATGCGTGCCAGCAATCGATTCTCGGGATCGCGTTCTGCCAATTCAGAGCGAAAGGCCGATGACTGTCGATAGGTTTTGCTGTTACAAATCAAACGATGTAGATGTTTCAACGATCCATTATGGTCACGCAGTTCACAGGCCAACCAATCGAGTAGCTCAGGATGAGAGGGCGTGCCTCCCATGCGTCCAAAATCGTTTGGCGTATCGCAGAGTCCGTTGCCAAAGTGATAATGCCACACTCGATTCGCAATGCTTCGCCAAGTGAGTGGATTTCGTGAGTCTGCCAGCCAATCAGCGAGTGCCGCTCGCCGTGCTGATTCTGCATGAGGTTTGGGCAATTCAAAACGTGCTGGCAAGGGAGCTAAGGCCGTTAAAGCGCCGGGAGCAACGACATCACGCGGTTTTTCAAGGTCTCCACGCACTAAAAGCCGAATCTCACGCGGCTGAGGAAACTTCACCATACCGCGTTCATTTGCGGCTTCTGCTGCTGCTGCGTAAACTTTCACTTGCGGTGGAAGTTTTTCCAGTTCCTGATCCGCACGATGTTTCAAAACGATAGAAGCGAGCAACACCTGTTGATCAGATGTTCGCTTCGCCGCAGGTATATTTAAGACTGCTTCTACTTCGGCAGGGAGGGCGATCACATTCAGCTTTGGTGCATCGGTGGCAGCTAACTTGAAACGTCCGATGATGTGTGCGCCACCATGTACCTGTTTCAGAGTTACTGACAGTTTCGTACCAGGCTCAACGATAAGCGGTGTTTTCAAAACAAATACC
>JAJDEK010000516.1 GCA_029259875.1 Planctomycetaceae bacterium | reverse complement strand
TTGAAATATCTGATTCGTGAAATTACAAACAGTCAAACATACCAACTTTCGAGCCGACAAACTGATTCGAGTCAGTCTCGTACCGAGTGGTATGGAAAGATGCCAACACGCGGCTTAACGGCGGAGCAAATTTTTGCCAATCTGGTTCAAGCCACAGGTTTTTTCCAGCAAACAACAGAAACGAATGTCGCGCTGTTTGGTCCTGGAATGAATGGTCCCCAGGCAGAAATATTTGAGTTGTTTAAATCAGAGTCCGAAAGTCGATTAGACCCCAGGGCAACCATTCTGCAGGCGCTGGCGCTGATGAACGGCACCTTTGTGACGAATGCGACCAGTCTTGAGCAGTCAGACGTTTTCACTGCCATAGTTGACTTTCCTGAGCTATCTGTCGAAAAGAAAATCGAAGCGTTTTTTCTGTCTGCTTTAAGTCGTGTTCCCACGGAAACGGAATCACAACGTCTGGCAGATTATATTTCGTCAAACGCTTCAGACGAAGATAAAACACATGCATATGCCGATTTATTTTGGGCGTTATTAAACAGTAGTGAGTTTTTGTTGAATCATTAGAAATGCCACACACTTTTAGGGAAATCTGTTGGATACTTGTTGTAGGTCTGTTGGGAATCATTACGAATTCGAACATTCTGGCAGGTGAGATACGGCCTGATGCTGTTGAAGATCAACACAAACATGCAGCGCAGAGAATCGTGCTACTCGCTCCTTCAGCGCCCTTTATCATCGAATTAAGTGTGCTGGTTGACAGTGGCACTTTTCGTACTACGACAACAGATTATATTGAGAGATTGTTTCGTTCACTCGACCGTGACCAGGACAAGTATATCGATCTCAAGGAAATGGAAAGTATTCCCGCTTTTGGTATCAAACAATATGACCAGGGAACTCCCATTCAGAGATTGAAAAAGCTTGAGATTCCGCCATTTGATAATCGATTAAGCCTGGCTGAATTTGCCTCATACCTGCACAGTGCGCAAGGGACCGCATTTCGAATCACCGGTGCGCCATCGCGCAGTTCACAAGTAATCGAGTTATTTCGAAAGTTAGATCAAAACGGCGATGGTTCCATCAGCGATACAGAGTTCACTGCGAGTTCGAAAACGCTCTTTATGTATGACCGCGATGAAGATGGAGTGTTTAATGTTGCTGAGCTACAACCATTTGGAAGTAATCCCAACAGGGCCGCAGCGCAGCCGATTGTCCGGCAAGCTGTCGAAACTCCTTTTCGTCGTTTAGACAATGATCAATCGATCAAAGATTCGATTACCGAGTTATTCAAGAAGTATGTTGAGTATGCAAATCCTGAGAAAAACGGACTCTCCGTGAAATGTTTCAAGTCAGAAGATCCTGATGCAATGGCGAGTATTCAAAGTTATGATCACGACAGTGATGGTTTTTTAAGTCACGATGAACTGTTTGTCTACCTGCAAAATCCCGTTGTTGATGTTCAATTACAAATCAGACTGCCTCGGCAGCAGAGATTTCGTCCGAAGTTGAAATTACTCAAAAAACAATCGAATCGGATTAGTGAGATTGAACCCGTTGCGAATTCTAAGCTAAAATTCCGTGTAGATGGTCTTCTGCTGGAACTGAGAGCCAAGAGTTCGCGTCATATGTTTGCGGACAATGTTCGTTTTTATCAAACCCGGTTTCGAGTCGTGGATGGTGACAAGAACGGGTATTTAGATCAGTCTGAGTTTATGCAACTCAGTATACCGAACTTAGATTATAAGAAAGTGGACCAAAGCAAGGATGACATGTTAACTGTTAAGGAGTTGACTGATTATTTAATCAAGGATACCGCCGCTGTTCAGAATCAAGTTGTCATGACTGTCGAAAATGATGGAAAATCATTGTTTGAGATTTTAGATACGGATCTGGATCGGCGATTAAGTCCACGCGAATTAAAAAAAAGTGTTCAACGTATGCAAGAATACGATGGAAATCGTGATCGATCGCTGGATGTGTCAGAACTCCGCGGACATTTCAAGTTGACTTTCGAGTTAGGAAAACCTGAGTTATTTGTATTTGACCCACGTATGAATTCCATGGCAATGGGCCAGGGGGGAGCAGTGCAGCGCACTTCAAGCGGACCTCGCTGGTTTCAACGCATGGATCGAAACCGAGATGGTGATATTTCTCCCAAGGAATTTCTTTTTGACCCATCTTTATTTATAAAACTAGATACGAATCACGATTTATTGATCAGTCCTGCGGAAGCAGAGGCTGCAAAAAATAATCACGAAGACACCGTAAATTGATAGTAGGTCAGCCTCCTATCAGATGAGGGGAATCGAAAATGGAACAAATGGATAAATCAAATCATCTCATTCAACATGTACAACATCGCCTGGCAATTGCGATCTGGGGGCGTAACCTGTTTGTGGCATTCGTTTGCTCCTTAGCTGTCTACTCAGCAGTCCTGCTTTATAGCCGATTTTCGGGTTATCTGAGAGACTGGTTCCCACAGGAATCTGTCGGCGTTATTTTAGTGGGGACACTCTTATTGGCCTGTCTGCTGTATCGCAAGCCAAGTAAAGAACAAGCCGCACGACTCATTGATCAGAGCCAGGGAACGAAAGATCTGTTTTTAACTATGACGATGTTGGACAGTGCCGTGGGCAATTATAAACCCCTGGTTGTGAATGATGCAGAAAAGAAAGCAGAAAAGATCAAGCCAGCGCATATTGTCAGCTTTGAGTGGGGAAAACGCTTAGCCGTTTCCTGTGCGGGAGTCGCTGGTCTGTTTTTAGTTTTGCAATATGCGCCGCAGTTCGATCCGTTTGGTAAAGTAGAAGCTGCAGAAATTGAAAAGGAAAAAACAAAAGATTTCGAAAGCTCCAAAAAGGCGACTAAAGCCAGAATGGCCGATTTGAAAAATAAAGATACCGGGGAAGGGGATGAAGAATCCAAAGATGTAAAAATGGCCGTTGAGAATTTGAAATCAGATTTTCGAAAAATGACGCCCGGGAAAAAACAACAAAATTCGAAAACCCTTGCCGGTCATCAAAAATCACTGGGCGGTAAGTGGCGAAAGATTGCCGAAGAGAAAATGAAAGGTCTGATGATGAAAACCGATCAGGCCCAGAAGTTTGGGGGGATGTCGAAAAACGAAGGCATGAAGAAGTGGAATAAGGAACTACAGGAAGGTTCCACGCAGTCTCTCACAAAAGAAATGGATGAATTAAAAGAACAGCTTCAGCAATTGATGAAAGAAAAAGATCCTGTGAAACGGGAACAGTTGAAAAATGAGATCCAGAAAAAGCTCAAAGAAATGGAATCGTTTGCGCGCGAACAGACAAACTCCAAAGCGATGGCTGCATCACTGAAGCGAGCGATGAAGCAAATGCAGATGGCACAATCCAAAGGGGTCAGCCCGGAAGAAGCGCTCAAAGAAGCAATGCAATCAATGGATCTTGCCAAAATGGAGCTGAAAGAGATTGCACAGTCTGCTAAAGATATGAAAAAACTGGAAGAAGCCCTTAGTGTGTTGCAGCAGGCCAAAAAAGCGAATGATAAATCAGGGCTGGATGGGGAAGCGTGTGAAAACTGCATGACATTAGAGGACTATCAAGAACTCTATGCTGAGCTAATGGGTGAGAATCCTGGAGAAGGAACAGGCGGTGAAGGACAAGGTGGCGGAGGCAAAGTTGACGAAGACGATACTGGAGACAAGGGATTTAAAACCGAAAAATCGAAATCAGCAATCACCGCTGGTAAAGTTTTGCTTTCATTCAAATCCAAAGGGCTTAGCGATCGGGGAGAAGCCAAAAAGAGCTATAACAAATTGGTCACTGATCTCAAACAAGGCATGAGCGAAGCGATCATTCAAGAGCAGATTCCTCCTGGTTATCACGAAGGAATCAAAAAGTACTTCAATTCACTTGAGAAACAACCTAAAGAAACAACACCTAAGAAATGAATCAAAAAGTAGGGGGGCGACCTTTTTCCGGATGGTTCATTCTGGCAATTGTTGAATTCGTTGCCATTTTAGCTATCGGTTTGGTCTTTTTTTATCGCCAGCAGGACGAGGCTCTCGTTGTCTATTGCGCGCATGATGCCGTATTCTCCGAAGAAATACTAAATGCGTTTGAGAATAAAACGGGGATCAAAGTCGAGC
>JAJDEK010000515.1 GCA_029259875.1 Planctomycetaceae bacterium | reverse complement strand
CAGAACATCGGAAAAATTTTCCACAACTGGCGGCAGAATATTCAAGGTGACCCGGCATCGTGGTCTGTGCCCGCGGTCATGCATTATGCAACTCATGGCAGTGACAAACCGGTTATCGGCAAAAACGAAGAGCTACCTGTCAATCTGGCCAAAGCTTTAAAAACGGAACGTCGCGATGTACCGGACTCTGCTTACTTCGATGGGCGCATCGCTGATCTTGCAGTCGACGCTTTGCAGAAACTCAAGCAGAAGCAGGAACCTTTCTTTTTAGCAGTCGGTTTTTGGAAGCCACATCTCCCCTTCAATCCTCCTAAAAAATACTGGGACCTTTATGACAAAAGCCCAATTACCGCTCCCGATAATCCCACGCCTCCCAAAGATGTACCCAAAATTGCTTTGCATAATGGCCGCGAATTACTGGGAGCTAAAGGCAAAAAGCTCAGTACAAAAGAAGTCATCGAACTACGTAAAGGTTATTTGGCGGGCATCAGCTACCTTGATGCCCAAGTGGGGAAAGTCATTGCTGAACTAGATCGGCTGGGATTGAATGACAACACCATCATTGTCTTTTGGTCTGATCATGGTTTTCATCTGGGTGAACATGGTCTGTGGTGTAAGACTTCGAATTTTGAAAATGATGCGCATGTGCCTTTGATGATCTCTGTTCCGAAAATGAAACAGGCGGGCACATCTTCAGATGCGCTCGTGGAATTACTCGATATGTATCCAACGCTGGTAGAATTATGCAACCTGCCCGACTCCAGTCCACTGGAAGGCAAAAGCTTGGTTCCACTGCTCAATGATCCCACACAGCAAGTCAAACCCGCCGCCTACACTCAACATCCACGGCCCGCGTATTTCAAAGGCAACCCTCAATTCATGGGGGTCTCAGTCCGCACGCCACGCTATCGGTATACCGAATGGCGGGATTTCAATACCGGCAAGGTCGAAGCACGAGAACTCTATGACCACAAAGTGGACCCTGACGAAAACAGCAACATTGCCGATATTCCTTCCGACAAGGTTGCGTTTCAAAAAGCTGTGAAACTACTGGAAGAAAAATTCCCGCGCAAGAAACTAAATAGCGCGCATACCCAATGATTGTTTCGAAGCTCCGACTCTAAAATAAACCCGATCCAGGTTTAGATCACAACGGATTCCAAAAGCATTCGTAATTTACGAAGCTCCAGTGCTCGATCTACTCCACTCAGTAATGCAGGTAGAACTTCCACTGAGAGAAACTGATGATACTCCTCACGTTCGAGTTGGCTGATCAGTCGACTGTAATCAATTTCACCCAATCCCACTGGAACCTGGATTTGATCGCTGGTGGAATCTCTCAAATGTACGTGGCAGACGTAAGGAAAAATCAAGTCATAAGAAGTGCTACTGTAGGGACCGCAGGTATAATAACTGGGGTCCAGTGTGATTCCTAAACCTTTGACGGACTGACATAGTTCCGTCGCTGTGCGTGGATCTTCGGTAAGTTGGCCGGTCTTAGTTTTGATCGAAAGACAGATACCATCGCGACTGGCAATTTCTAGTAACGTTTTCAAACGGTCGATTTCGGAATTAAAGGGCGTTCCCAGCGGAGAAGCAGGAATCGTAATCTGAGCAACTCGCATCAGCTTTGCCGTTTTACACAACAATTGAAACTTATCGGGAGTCATGTCATTTTCCAGACAAAAAGCAATCGGTGTCAGCCGCGTTGCTTCCCGAAAACGTGAAGCAAAATCTTCCGGGGAATCGACCACCTCGGATGGCTTCAGATGATCACTTTCTTCATCCATCCAGATCTCAATTTTGTCAAATTCCAGATCCGTTAATCGTTCACAACTTACTTCGAACGATTCATCCGAAAAACAACGTGATGATGCAGCTACAAACACGCCGAACACTCCCTTGTTGGCAAATAACAAAGCAAGATGAGCACTTTGCCACCGACTATGCCTTGCCTAAAAAACTCAAACAACAAAACAACCCACTTTAACTAGTTTACACGAACAAAGTCGTAGAGTAGGAAACCATGATAATCTATCCCGGTTTTGACGATTCTGCAAGGTCGATCAGTTTTGAATATTATAGCGGTTTTCCTTTTCTGGGGGATTTTAACTATTGTTTGCCTCAGACATGCCGATAAAAGTAATAACTCGTTTGCCGATCATCGTCCGGTCTCCTAGAAGACAATGGATGCTTTTTCAACGTTTGACATAAACGATACCAATATTTGAGAGTAAGAGTCGCTGTTTAAAAGTAGACCTGCTCACACTTAATTTTCAGGGGGAAAGGAAGCCAATGAAACCTCAACTGTTAGTTACAATGGCAGCATGTTTAATTCTACCTTTATGCGTAGGGTGCACAAATAGCCAGATTGTTCGAGGTCAGTCGGGCGACGAAGAGTTCATGATGCAGCAACAGGCCCAAATGGTTAAGTACCAGCAACTCATGCATCAGCAACAAGCTGGACAACAGGCACCAATCCAGCAAGTGGGCTTTAGAAATTCTGGCGAATATTGTCCTCCAGGACATCGTGGTTGGAACAATGGACACAAAAATGTCTATAACCACAAACAGCGTCCTAGAAACTACCAAACATACAAATATAATCCCCCGGCAGCAGTTTACCCTCAACAAAACCAACCGATGGGAGTTGTGCAGTATCCTTACTACACACACAAAGGCCCTGATGATTTCTTCCTGAAATAAGAAACCGCGATTCCGGGTTGATCAATACAATCAAGAGTTGACTGGGTATAAACTCAGTCAACTCTTTTTTTGTTTCGGTATAAACTCAAATAGGAATCTATCGTAACACTTAGCTCAATTCAGCAATCGGTTTGCCTTTGGGAAGAATCGGCATGGGTCGGCCACTGTGATCGAGAAATTCATGATTCTGGTCGATGCCAAGGAAACGGTAAACTGTTGACAGTAAATCGTTGGGATCCAGCTTATTATCCTTGGCGTAGGCTCCATTAGCGGTCGTGGAACCGATGACCTGCCCCATTTTCATGCCGCCGCCTGAAACCAGAACAGACATCGAACCAGGCCAATGGTCACGCCCGGGTTGCATTATTTTAGAACGTGTTCCCTTTTGAGGATTGATACGAGGCGTGCGGCCAAACTCTCCCGTGACAATGACCATCACTTTTTCATCGAGACCACGCTCATAGATATCTTCGATTAAAGCAGAAACCGCACGGTCAAATATTGGTAACCGTCCCCGCATATCATCGTAGAGGTGACCGTTGACGGCGTGGATATCCCAGTTTCCCGCACTACCTGGAGTACTGGGGTTTTGCATTTGCATCGTCACAAAACTACTGCCAGCTTCAACCAGTCTACGCGCAAGTAAGGCACGTTGCCCCCATTTGTGACGACCATATTTTTCGCGTGTCGCATCACTTTCCTGCGACATATCAAAAGCATTACGGGCTTGATCACTGGTGAGCATATCCAATGCGCGACTATTAAATTTATCGATGGATTTTAAAGAACCATTTTGATCCAGGTCGCGGCGCATCTGGTCAAATGAAGCTAAGAGGGTGACTCGATCATCAAGACGGTTCTTGAGCTTGTCGTCCATAGTGATGTTGGGAACCTGAAAATTACTCAAGTTTGGATCGGAGCCCACTACAAATGGTAAAGCTGATTCTCCCAGATAGGCACTTCCTCCACCATACACACGCGGTTGATTTCCGATGTAGTTGGGGATGCCATTATTCACATGATCGCGCATCCGTGAAACAATCGGCCCAATTGTGGGAAACTGAGAAGTACGTTCTAACGGTCTTAATGGATCACGGCCGGAAAGAAATCGCCCTGCACCGCCGGCATGATTCGCAAAGCCGTGGGAAATCGAACGAATGATGGTAAACCGATCCGCTACTTTCGCATGCAGTGGCAGCATCTCACAAATATCCATACCCGGTACATTGGTATGAATGGGATTGAACTCCCCACGATATTCAATCGGAGCCTCGGGCTTCATATCATAGGTTTCCATATGACTGGGACCACCCTGTAGCCAGATGAGAATAACCGATGTATCGGGCGTCGTTTTCGAAGATGAAGCTGCCGAAGCTCTCAGCCGTAGCAAATCTCCCAATCCGAGCCCTCCTAAAGTAAGAAACCCAGCTTGCAGGAATGAACGCCGTGATTGAGTTATCTGGAGCGAGTTTGAAGAACGACTCATAGTCAAGTCCTCGGTTAAATACATCAGGAAGGATCGGCAGGTGGGTTCAATTCAGATCTGATTTGATAAATCAACTGAATCAGGAAGCCAAGTCACTTAAACGTTTGCTTATATATCCTAACAATTAGTAACCAAGACTGCAAACTTTTAGTTCAAAATAGATAGCTTGACTGCCTACTGGTGCGGCTTAAAATCCTTGGCTTCTGCGTCGCGCGCGAAACAAAACTGCGATTATCTGTTATCACGTTTCACAGACTACAGTTACTTCAAAATGATTCACGCACTTTGATATTCGATGCCTAAGTTAACACTACAAGATAAGGTCGTCTTAAACTCTAGAGGAAAAGAGTATAATGAAATTCGCCGCACGATAAAGTTCGGTCTGTTCATTGCAACAAAAACAGGACATCAACCGCTTTCAGAGTGGTTTCAGCTTGTATGAAACTACGTTCAACTCATATCAATTCGTTTTCGCTTGCGGTAAAAAGCGTGGTCATCGAGAAGTAGTCATATCTTAATTCATCGTATTAAAAATTCTCGCACATTGGAAATGTATATTCATGATCTTCATTAGGGTTTAGGAAGACGTTTGCAGCTTTTGTGGAAAAATATTTTTTCTTTCAACCTGTTTCGCAAACTGCTATAGTTCACACAGCTACGAATAGACCTTCGCTTTACTACTACATCCAGAGGATTCACAATGCGAAAAATCGTCCTGGCCTGTCTCTATTGTACGACCTGTTTAGTACTTCATCACTTTGGTAGTTCCTCGGTAGCCATAGACGAAGAAGCCAAAGTCAACAGGACTCGATTTTACATCGCCGATCAGAACGGAAAAGATGCTACGCTCTTTCTCGTACCCGGTGAATTCCATAATGTTGGCTCCCCTGCTTTCTCATCTGATGGTCAGAAACTGGCCTTTGACGGCTGGAAGTCACAAAATGGTGAAGGTTTTGCAAACGTGCAAATCATCGTCGCCAATGCTGATGGCAGCGACATGAAAGTCATCGGACCTGGCGCGATGCCCAGTTGGTCTCCTGGTGGAAAACGAATCGCTTTTTCCCAGCCATCCCCAAACGGTGTTGTGATCATGAATGCAGATGGTTCCAAACTTAAGATGATTCAAGAACGAGGCTGGGGGGCGCAGTGGTCACCCGATGGTCGAAAAATTGCTTATAGCATTTTTGATTCGGGCAAAGCAAATATCCAAATTTACGATATAATCGAAGAGACAAAAAGCATGGTGTTTCCGGCAGGAGAAAGCCCTTATTCAAACCTGTATTGGAACATGAGCTGGTCTCCCGACAGCAACTGGCTTTGCTTTAAAGGCCGTAACGCATCGGACAATACCTATGAAGTCGGCACAGTCAATACAGCCGGCATGAAGGAAGGCTTCAAAGTTCATTACAAAAACAAGAAGGCACCATCTGCTGATTTTGCGTGGCACCCCCAGGGGGACAAGATCATTTTCTTCCCCAATTCCAACCCAGCGACACTAGTACAATTCAATCCGACTGAAGACAAAACTCCCGAACCTTTTAAGACGGTTGTAAAAGGGAAGGTGAACGGTGGTGTCTGCTTCACTCCCGACGGTCAGAACCTGCTATTTACCGTGAGGGGCGAAGAGTAATCTTGAATTCAAATTTGAAAAGTATAGATTCAAAAGTTCGTTTATAGATTCTTAATGATGTGGGGCTTAACGTATTGGCCGGGTGTCAGGTTCATGCTCGGCGCAATGATCAGTTGATCTCCGGCGTTCACACCCGAACGAATTTCCGCGTCAAAATCGTTCATCACTCCAGGTTCGACATCAACCAGAACGGCCTTGTTATTTCGCACGAGAAAGGCCTGCCAGTCACCTGAACCATTGCGAAAGAGCGCCGCTCTCGAAACTTTGACTGCGTTTTTTTTAATCTCAGTATAGATTTTGACCCGCACACGAAAGTCAGTCCCCAAGTCTCGATTTTGCTGTTTTAGTTGTTTCCAGATATCCTTGTCGAAACTGATAATGACTTTGACTCGTTGTTGCTCGACACCCAGTGATGAAATTTTAGTGAAGCCTTTGGGATAGATACGTTTTACTTTTCCCTGTACGGGCTGATTTCCAATTGCCGGCCCTTCGATATCCACGAGAGAACCAATTTGGATATTACCCACATACTGGGAAAGCACGTCTGCCTCCACTTCCAGATTTTCCAGTCTCCCAATTTCGAGCAGTATTTCACCGGCAGGGAGCGTCCGTTCGTTTGAATAATTTTTCGTAAGAATGGTTCCATCAATGGGGCTATGCATTGTTGCCCGGTTGCGGTCGCGCTGTAATTGCTCTAATTGTGAGAGTGCCTCTTTTCGCTCTTCCTGCAAAACCGCTTCTGAAAGCACTTTCTTCTCCTTGTACTTCAAAATCGAAATTTTTCCGATTTGCATGGCACTTTGAACGGCCTGCAAAGAACGCCATGTCAAAATATCTTTCTGGTAATCGATTTCGCTCTCTTTTCGAAATAAGTCAGATTCATTGAGTTGGCTTTCAGAGAGTGCTTTCTTTTTGAAGAGTTCATACTTACGGTCGAATTCATCTCTGGCAAACTGCCATTTTGCTTTACTGGCATCCTGTTGTTTGCTGGCTGCCTCGACAGTCAAATCCATCGATTTAAGAAACTCATCAAACTGTATCAGAGAATTATCTTCCAGACGGTTATCTGCCTGTTCAATAATTTTCTTAGCAAATTGTTCTACACGAAATTTTGCTTTCGCAACTTCCGCATCCAGATCGGAAGTATCCATTGTCGCG
>JAJDEK010000514.1 GCA_029259875.1 Planctomycetaceae bacterium | reverse complement strand
CGTGCCGCCCGTCGTGCGTTAATGTCCTATGATTGGCCTGGAAATATTCGACAGTTGCGGAATGCCGCGGAAAGAATGCTCGTACTTGATACTGATGGTATGCTCGATCTCGATGATTTGCCTGAAGAAATCGTTCCTCTGGGAGGGCCGGAAGGAGACAGCAGTTATACCTCTGATCGATCCGGTGCTGACTTTCTGATTGGACGCCCATTTTCTGAAGTGGAACGTTACTACATCGAAAGAGCCCTCGACTTGGCGGATGGCAAGCGCGAAGAAGCAGCCAAAATGCTAGGCATTGGTGAGAGAACGCTCTACCGGAAACTCAAAGAATACCAGAAGCAAAAAGAAGAGCAGAATAGCTAAGTTTCTGGTGCTTTGAAGTTAAGAAAAGAGCTAGAGGTCAACTTATGTATTCACGTGTGTAAAATATCAATTTACTACCACGAAATACACGAAACTCACGAAAAAGTTTTTGCGAAGCCAAAAGGTAAGAGTGCGTTCAATTTAATTAACTAGAACTAATTCAACACAATCATATGTAATTCAGATGATTTTTGAGAATCAAAACAAACCTGGATTCTGAGAAAATCATCCTATAGAATGTTTGTTATGGTCTATACAATCTTGAAGAGTTTCTCACCAAGCAGGGAATTTTCGTGTCTTTCGTGTATTTCGTGGTAGTACTAATTTCTTTCGATAGAAAATTTTTGTTATTCGAATCCAACAAAATAGAGTAAATGACGCAGTGGCCATTAAATTACCAGAATTTAACCATTTAGATTTTTATTGGCAGGATTAGTGTTCTTGTTTTCATGTGGTTTAAATGTGGGTGTCTTAAGTACATTGTTAGTAGATGCTTATGTTTGTATTCGGTTGTTTTGTAAACCGAGGCTAAATAAGAAATAGGTGAAAATTCTTATAAATATGATAAATCTGTTGACAAAAAATGACGATCCGTCAAAATGGTGGTGTCATGAATACAAAAGATCGCAAACAACGTGAAATCCAGGAACGCGAAGCCAAGATATTGGAATGCGCGCGTCCTATGTTTATTGAGGGGGGATATAACGGCCTCAATATGGATCGCCTCACGAGCATGCTCGAATACTCGAAAGGAACGATTTATAACCACTTCTCCTGTAAAGAAGAAATCATTATTACGCTGGCGATTCAGACTTTGGAAAAACGACTGACCATGTTTGAAAAGGCGTCGTTGTTTCAGGGAACATCGCGTGAACGAATTGCCGCAATTGGGACGGCTGCTGAGTTATTCGTGAAACTGTATCCCGACCATTTCCGCGTCGAACAAACAATTCGCCTCGATTCGATTTGGGATAAAACATCAGAAGAACGTCGGCAAGTGATGTCAAATTGTGAGCATCGTTGTATTGGTGTGGTTGGTGGAATTGTTCGCGACGGGATCGCCAGTGGTGATTTAAATCTGGGTGAGACTACAGTGCCTGAAGAAATCGTGTTTGGTCTGTGGTCACTTGCCTTTGGTGGATATTCAATTATTGCTACTAGTAATTCGCTGACAGATTTAGGAATTCTCAATCCCTTCGAAACATTGCGTCGAAATTACCATCGTTTTCTAGATGGTATTCAGTGGAACCCGCTCAGTTCTGAAGTTGACTACGATGCGGTCTTTGAGCGTGTCTGTGAGGAGGTATTTGGAAATGAACTCCAGCAAATCTCTGTCTGAACCACTTTTTTTTGAGCAGAAAATGACGATTCGTCAAATCGTGACGGATTGGGTGAAACGCTATTACCTTGTATTGATTGCGTTTTGCATCATTGGTTGTTCTGGTCTGTTGTGGGCTTTCTCTGAGATTGCTTACTCAACAGAAATTACTCCTGCAGATAAAGCCAAGCAAGGGATTCCCGTTAATGTAATCAAGCTTAAGCCTGTCAAATCGTTTTCAAGAAAGCGAACTTATACAGGTAAAGTAACTGCGGCTCGCACCAGCGAACTGGCATTCGAACGCAGTGGAAAACTCATCAAAATTGTCGTCGATGAAGGTGATCATGTTCAAGCGGGAATGCCTCTGGCCAATTTAAATACCAGGCATCTAGATGTGATGCGGTTGAAGCTTCAGGCGGAGCGCGCAGCAGCACAGGCAAAGCTTGAAGAATTTCAAGCAGGTCCACGTCGTCAGACCATCGAAGTGGCCGAAGCAGAAGTCAGGCAACTAAAAGCGAAGCACAAAAACTTGGATGCCGACCATACTCGAAATCAGAAATTACTAAAGCGAAACGCTATTTCCAAATCCGTTTTTGAAGCATCAGAATCTGATTTACAACAACAAAAAGCACAGTTAGATGCCGCGGTTAGTCGTCTGTCTGAATTAAAAGAAGGAACACGTAAAGAGCAGATCGCCGCTCAAAAAGCGGTCGTTGCCAATCTGGATGCGTCTCTGGAAGATAATCAGGTGGATCTGGATGACACTGTATTAACTGCTCCTTTTAGCGGGCGGATTTCTAAGCGTTATGCTGACGAAGGCACGGTCATCTCACCTGATATGCCTTTATTCAAGATTGTTGAAGATCAGAAGCTTGAGGCGAGGATTGGGGTTCCTGTGAAAATGGCTAAAAGCCTAAAGCATGGGATGCAAAAACAAGTACAGCTCAACGGGAAGTTATATGAATCGACACTCAAAGCCATTTTGCCGGAACTCGATCCGGTAACGCGTACTCAGGAGGTTGTTCTGTCACTCAAATCAGAGGCCGCAAAACACCTTGTTCCAGGTCAGGTCATTCGAATTGAAATCGAAGAATCTATTGAAATGCAGGGGTTCTGGTTACCTCTCAGTGCGCTGGCACGAGGCGAACGAGGGCTCTGGTCTGCGTATGCTGTGATTGATGGAGAAGTAGCGGGGGAATCAGTGCTGGAAAAACGAAAGATCGAAATCTTACATACTGAGGGAGATCGGGTTTTGGTACGGGGTACGCTCGAAACTGGAGACCAGATTGTCGTAAATGGAACGCATAAGCTGGCCAGTAATCAACGGGTCGTGATTAAGTCGGTCCGTTAATTCAATCTGTCACTTGATAATAGAAAACAATTTCAAGCGCTTACGAATCAAAGGAAAACCTTTCAGGGAATCAATGGGGACTGCAATCATGCTGGAAGGATTATTTTATCGGAATCGTCGATTATTGATTCTATTGATTGCGCTGATCACCGTGGCCGGCCTTTCCAGTTTTTATGTGCTGCCTCGGATGGAAGATCCGGTGCTCACACAACGCGTTGCCCGTGTGAATACGCGTTTCCCTGGTGCTGATGCAACACGCGTAGAATCTCTGGTTTCCGAAAAGATTGAAGAGGAACTCAGAGAATTCGATGAAATTAAAGAGTTGCGTACGATTTCACGTGCCGGCATGTCTAACATGACGATTGAGTTGCGTGATGATGTGTATGAAGTCGATGAAGTCTGGTCGCGGATCAGGGATAAAATTGATGATGCCCGCCTCGAATTCCCCGCAGGCGCAGGGGAGCCAGATTTTGAGGAGTTAGAGGTAAAGGCTTATGCGATTATTGTTGCTTTGGTCTGGAATAATCCGAATGACGTAAATTATGCAGTACTCCGACGTACTGCGAAGCAGTTGGAAGATCGTTTGCGGGCGATTTCAGGCACAGAAGAAATCGATACGTTTGGCGATCCTGATGAGGAAATCATTGCCGAGATCCAATCCGACAAAGTCGCTTCGTTGGGGCTCAGTGTA
>JAJDEK010000513.1 GCA_029259875.1 Planctomycetaceae bacterium | reverse complement strand
CATCATCGGGGCGATCGAATTGATTAAACCGGTGCGTCAGCCAGGCAAGTTTTCCGAGTGGGTATTCTAACCATTGGGAAAGTTCCAACGGTGTGGAAAATTCGGGCAGATTGTACTGATTCAGTTTTTCGAAATCAGTATCCTGAGCCATATCAAAATAATGACCAGTGCGAGATGCATAGCGTGCGAGTTCGTAAGGAGGAGCTGAAACTTCTTTAAGATCAGATGTATCTGGTTGTCTGTTTTGACGATACCTAAAAGGTTTCAAACGAGGTTTATGGTACGCACGTGGAGCCTTGTTCTGTTTCTGGGGTGAATGTGAATCAGTGGGAGCGACAGGTCGGTTTGGTGGTGGACCAAACAGGAGCTGGCGTAAGAATTGAAATAAACCCATTCAGAAATCCCGTAGTCAGGTCGCTCAGTGCAATTGCAGTTCGATAAATGGAGTTGTGAAAATAACAAAAGATGGCCAGCGGGCCGCACAACCGATCCTGTGGCGAAGGGTTGCTACGATAAGAGTCTATCGTAGCGACCCTTCACATGTCGTAGAATGGTCAATACTTCTCCCACGGGGTATCCCCGCAGTACTCTAAGTGATCCGTCAGGATTCAGTTAGAGTCAGAACTTGTGCGACCCACTGCCCATCAAGACTGCAAATCGTATCCTTTTCGTGAGATGCGTCAATGTTAAGTCTTGTGAATCTGGATAAAGCCCCTATATTCCAACACGATTTTAGTACTGTAAACTGATTCAATAAAAACTGATACAAAAAAAGCGGCTTTATGAATGTAGCGTGAACTGCAATTGCCCTCATTTCATGGCTACGCTACATTTGAAACAGAATTAAGAGATTCCGCGGGTGTGCATTTCCAGCAGCAATGGAGTACGCTGTCTAAGACTCCTTTGGCCCCTGCTGGATTCGTGGCTGCCTTGCTAAATGTAAAAACAGAAAGTTTAGAAGATGCTGGGAAACGTTAATCCCACCGAATTTGATTTGCGTTTCTCTCTGTTCGGGATTCCAGTTCGCGTACATCCATTATTCTGGGCAGTCTCAGCCTTTATGGGGTGGAGCCCCAACGATCCAAAAATGACGCTCATCTGGATTGCCTGCGTTTTTGTATCCATTCTGGTTCATGAATTAGGCCATGCCGTCATGGCGAAATACTACGGTTGGCCCCCTGAAATTATGTTATATCACTTTGGAGGTCTGGCCACGTTTCAGCCTTATTCGGGGATGACAACTCAGCGTTCGATCATCGTGTCGGCAGCAGGACCATTGGCTGGTTTCGGATTGCTGGGAGCAGTCATGTTGTTTAAATATGTTTCGATCAGGTTCGGTTTTTGGGATAACTTGGGCCAGCAGGCAGCATTCTATGTTGCGAACACATTTTACTATTTGTATTTCATCAATCTCTTTTGGGGATTGATCAATTTGGCACCAGTCCTGCCCCTTGATGGGGGGCATATCTGTGAGGATATCTGCAAAGCCGTCAAACGCTACAGAGGTGATGTGCTGGCAATACAGATCTCAATGGTTGCCGCTGGTGCACTGGCTTTGTATTTCTTTAAAGAACAGTACCGGTTTGCGGGCATCATGTTTGCCTTATTTGCCTTCTTTAACTTTCAGGCATACCAGCAACGCAACAATCCCTGGTAGTCGTCATGCTTTGCTGTGTTTAGAACCCAAGACCATCGCCGTTGAGTTCGGCTGTTTTGACAGTTCCATCAGTGATATTAAACATACCAGGATAAGAGCGTGTCCACTTTTTGTTCGGGCCTGGGCAATATTGTCGACCGTTGCCCTCAATTGCAGCAATGCTTGGGATGCGCGCCGCCAGACTAGCAGAATGCAGGAAGGAATAACCACAACAGGTCAAATCCTGCACGCAGAGGAACATATCAAACTTCTGTGCAGCAGCTCCCAAAAACAATGATTCCGTTTGTCCTTTACAGGCTTTCAATGCGACACCCGAATAACCCAGATCACGACTGAGTAACAGCGATTCATAGTCGACCAGCGATTCATCGATGACTACTGGCTTGATCTTAGCTGCTTCGTGCATTTTGTTTTCGGGGTTGGCTTTGAGATCACGGTTTGTGGGTTGTTCGATATACTGCACCCGATCAAAGGCAGCCGGCGTTTGCTCGCGTATTTTATTTAAGAAGTCGAGAACATAATCTACGTTTTCACACTTTTCATTGAAGTCCAAAGAGTAAAACCAGGTATCGTGTCCTCGTTCTCCTTGCGCTTTGACCGCTTCATTTTCAACAGCAATCACGCGGCTGATATCCCAATCCAGATTATCTCCAGAGAGTTTGATTTTTAGATGCGTTAGTCCGTCAGCTTTGATCCACTCTCCCAATGTTTCCGGCAGCCCGTCATCAACTCGCTCAGAAATATCAGCTTCCGTAATAGGGTCCAGTGCTCCTACAAGATGGTAAAGCGGTAGTGTTGGCTTGGGGTCGCGGAGCGTGTATTGATCCAGATACTCTCCTTTGAATTGGTCATCCAGATACTCTGCAAGATCGTGAACCATAAATTCTGAAGAAAGGCCGTTGTAACTATTGATATGATTGGCACGCCCAAAACCATCGTGAATGGCTGCATCGAGTGGACTGGAAGCAACGAGCTGTGCTAACTCTGGAATTTCTTCATCCAGGCCCAATTTCTTCGAAAGTTTTTTTGCCATGAAATGGTATTCAGCCGAAATATGATACATCAGATCAATCGGATGTGCGATTTCTGGACAGATATTTGCAATGTCAACTGCTTCTTTCAGAAACTCGACCATTGCTTTCAGAGCGTCTTCTGGACTGACAGTCGTGGAAGGCCAAGCCCAGATATTTCCAGCAGGCATGCTACCAATTCCGATACCCTGTTTTCCATTGCGCGTTTCAACGACGACTTCCACGTTTAGCAGGACACTACTGTCCATCACCCGTCCACCGAATTTTAGCGGGGTACGAAATGGGACTTCTTCAGTTGAAAATTTTGCCTCAACAATTTTGATATCAGTTGACTTGGGCATCGCTCTGTAATTATTCCTTAATGTTACATGACAAACTATTGAGATAGTCTATCTTTGTAATGTGTGAGGTCATACTCAAAATACTAATTCTAAATTTGATTTTATAACCATTGAGTTCAATCTTCAAGAAACGTATGCGTTTCATTCTGTCTTCAGAAAAAACGAGAAAAAAGCGAATTTTCTGTTTTCATTTCAGGCCAGAGCTTGTTAAACACAAATTCAGGGGTCTTTTCTCTATCAGAATCAGGTTGAAAAAGCCGCTCGTACTGGATGATTCTACCAGCCAGTGACTGCAGACAGGACTTATGGTTCTTTCCGACCCCATAAACCGTACAGATCGGGGAGCCTGCTTTAATAACCGTCCCTACACAGGGGATATCGGCGAGATCCGGGACTTGAAAGCAGTCCTCGGATAAATTGTGGTTCGAATCAATTTCAGGGCACGTTATATCTTGAGCCGCATAGAGAATTCCCTTGGCTATCTGTGGAAATGACTGGTTTTCAGCTTGGAAAAGCTGTTTCCGTAGTTGTTGAGGTGCTTCAGAGTCAGTCTGTTGTTCTTCAAAGGTGTCGCAGGCAGCCATGTGCCAAAATAGGATTGGGAGCCGATATTGTAGTTCAAATAGTTCGGTTAACGCTGTGTAGCGAGGGTTGACCTCATTCAACCAGATTCGATTTTCTTGCATCGGATCTAGGATCAGGTCGCAGCCAAAGATGCCTTGTATCTGACATTGCTGTGCAATCGTTTGTCCCAATTCTTCAATTGAGTCTTTCACTGAAGATGGAACAGAGTTGAGGGTG
>JAJDEK010000512.1 GCA_029259875.1 Planctomycetaceae bacterium | reverse complement strand
ACCAAGGCATTATGCCCCACAGACTCGTTTGTTTATTGTGAGTAATCTGGCTGAAGTACCTAAAACGGGTACAAATGGATTGTTGAGTTTATATCCTATTGAGGAAACATGCTTGAAAGGATGCCATTTTTCTGCTCAGGAGATACTATCTTCGACCGGTGATTTGAAACTTGCTGCAGGTAAATTTTTTACAGCTTTGCGGAATCTTGATGCGGCAGGAATCGATAATATTGTTGCGCTACGTATGCCAGAAAAAGGGTTAGGAAGAACAATCAACAACCGTTTAGAGCGTGCGGCCGCCTCGTGATCAAAGAGTCATTCCGGCATTTTTCCGAAATTCTGTGATACTTTTATGAATTGTGGCAAAGAATTGAGCGCGATTAATGGGCTTGGTCGCATAGTGATTACAACCTGCTGCAATGCATTCTTCTCTTGCTCCGCTCGTTGTATGGGCTGTTAAAGCAATAATCGGATAGACAAAATTCTTTGACCTCAGTAGTTTTGTTGCAGCATACCCATCCAGTTCTGGCATTTGCATATCCATTAATATCACGTCGAAGGGGTTGTCCTTTTCTAATGCCTCTAAAGCCAGATTGACTGCAACTTGACCATTCTCAGCTAAAGTGACTTTTGCTCCTGATTTATTAAGTAAAAAGCTAATTAATTTCTGATTATCTATTCCATCCTCAGCCAACAAGATATTGTAGTTCATCTCGGAATTATTTGTTGTATTAGCGTTGCTTAATATATTTTTGATTTCGTGTTTGAAAACTTGGTTGTCAACAAATTCTTCATCAGAAATCGTTCCTATTTTCATGGTCACAGAAAATGTGGTTCCAGCCCCGAATTCACTGTTGATATTGATCTCTCCACCCAAAATATTGGTCAGGCGTTTGCATATTGTTAAACCTAAACCGGTTCCCCCATACTTACGTGTTGTTGAAGAATCTGCCTGAGCGAATGGTTGAAAAAGCCGAGAAATTTGTTCTTCTGTCATGCCGATTCCAGTATCGATGACATCAAACTGCAAGCTTGGGCTTTCCGAATCAATGTCGATGGTTCTAGCAACCAATTGGACGCTTCCTTGCTTAGTAAATTTAATAGCGTTACTTAGCAGATTTATCAAAATTTGGCGAAGTCTGATGGGATCACTAAGAATGAATCTTGGAATTTTTCCGTCAATTTTGACGATAAGATTAAGCCCTTTATCGATTGCTCGAATTTCCATCAATGTTTTAACATCTTCAATCAGTTCTATGAGAGAACACTGGATTGTTTCGACATCAAGTTTGTCTGCTTCAATTTTTGAAACGTCTAGAATATCATTGATCAACTCAAGTAAATATTCACCATTCTTTTTAATAGTATCAATGTGTCGAATTGTTTCTGGGTCTTCATTTCTTTGATGCATTATTTCCGCAAAACCCAAGATTGCAGTCATTGGTGTGCGAATCTCGTGGCTCATGTTGGCCAGAAAAGCGCTTTTGATATGGCTAGCTTGTTCAGCCTCCTGATGGGCAATAACAAGGTCTTCTACCATATGGTTAAATGTTTCTGACAGACGTCCAATTTCATCGTAAGAATCTACTTGTATACGATGCTCAACTTTACCGGCTGCGATGAGTTCTGCGCTCTCTGAAAGTTCTAGAATCGGAGCCACAATTCCACGAGAGATGATCCAGGCTGAAAATAGTCCAAAGGCAGTACCAATGATGGCTAGCAGACTGATTACTATCTTGGCTGATTGAATTGATGAGTCTGCATGGTGAGTTGCTTGGACTGTTTTTGCATAAATCAAGGGATGAGCTTGATTATGCAGGATGCCGTCAATTACATCCAAATTCTGTTCGAAGCTATCAATAAGCTGATCCATTTCATTTGTTATACTTACGACTTGATTTCCCTGAGAACTCGCTTTCAAGAATTCAACATCAATGTCTTTAATCCGTTGTTTTTCGACAGGATTGGAAATAGTTTCCAGATATTTACGTTCAAAAAGTTTAAAATTTTGTTCTGCATCGAAAATACGATTTCGCTGAACGATATATTCCTCAACTGAACCAAATGCGATATTAAGATATTTTCCCATATTGTGAGAAGCGTCGGCTTTTATGATTCCATTATCAGACGTATCGTTGTCTATTTTTAGTCTTTCATTTTCAATGAGCTGATTAACATGCTTTACATGCTTCACAAAAAGAGCTAATGCAGCATCTCTTTGATCTACCAAACCAGTAATAGAAGTCGCCATTTGGTTATAGTTGGAGTACCTCGATCCAATTTTGTTGCTTAAGAATCGTTCTTCATTAGTAGAGGCTAGAGTTTGGTATTGTAGATAATTTTTTGAAAAATCATCTCTAGCAGTATTCAATTTAGTAAGGTGCTTTTGATTTCTATCGCGAACATAATCCAGCACAGCTCTCGCAATTTCTCCTGCCTTAATTTCCATCTCAAGAATTGATTTTTCGAGTGGTTCTTCAACATTCACGAGTCGCGAAATATCTTGACTTATATTTGAAATCTGAAATAAAGTTACAGCTCCACTTACAACTTGCACTAGCACCAACAATCCAAAGGCAATTTTGAGCCGATCTGCGATGGACCACTTTCTCAATTTTGTTGAGAGATGAGAAAATGAATTATGCTTTTGAATCGATTTGTTGTTCAAGTCACTTTATTTCATGAAATGAGGTGTGTAAATCAAATGTTATATGATTTGTCAGCGAACTGGAAATGAGCTACTTCATATATGGGGCATATACCTCCTGAAAACTATATCTTCAAAAAAGGATATTGATTGATGTGGTTTTGGTAATCATTTAAAGATTAGAAGAATGATTTTACAGATGTGGGGATGGTAGAGGTTACGGCGGCGGTAGTGGTTGTTCTATTTGATCGATTAAGAATTATCGAAGTGGAGTTATAAATCTCAGATAGAGCGTATTCTTAATTCACAAATGAAACCACAATAAAAAACGCCAGCACCGTTCAGAGGGGGGTGAACGATACTGGCGATCAACAAAAATCTGGTTTTCTAATTGAAAAACTAGAGCGATCTAAAAGCTATTTTTTCAATTCGGCATGGATGAAATCTAAGTAGACGATCGTGTATGCTTCACATCCAACCAGACAGATTCAAAGCTGCTTTCTCTTGAGTGGTAAATTAGTCGTGAATCTGATAATTTTTGGCTAACACTAAATAAATAGCCTTTATCAGGTCATTTTAGAGTATCGTAATACCTAAGAGCATAACACTAGATGAATCTGAAAATCGACTTTTAAAGCGATTTTCTTAGATTCCCTGATCATTCCAGGATTGTCGATTGTGACGATGTTTTCCTCTTGAGAAAAGTTCTTTTTGAATGAGCCATTTTATACTCTAATCAAGCAATGTGATTTTATTTCTGCTGCAATTTGAGAAAGTGGTAAAACTTTATCAGCTAACCCAGCCCCAACTACTGCCGCGGGCATACCCCACACTACACTACTTGCTTCGTCTTGAGCAATAATAGTACCGCCTGCATTAGCAATTTCATGAGTGCCTTCAATTCCATCTTCACCCATTCCCGTAAGCATCACGGCTAATGTTGTGTTTCCAAAGTATTGCGCCGCAGATCGAAATAAAGGATTCACCGAAGGCCTACAGAAATGCTCGGGAGGTGCTTGATTTATCAGAGTTACTTTTTGATCATTCTGTTCTCCGATCAAGAGATGGCTGCCTCCTGGTGCAACATAAGTTTTATGAGATTCCAGTGGTTCATTATGCTTCGCTTCTACGGTTGTTCGTCCAGTGTCTGTCTGAATATGCGATGCCAGCATTTCTGTAAATCCTGGTGGCATATGTTGAACAATCAGAATTGGGATAGGGAAATCAACGGGAATTTGAGGCAATAAATCAGCAAGTGCTTTGGGCCCGCCCGTACTCGTACCTATTACTAAAACTTCGGGTTGTTTATAAAATTTTAAGTTTTTGTTAAACAGATTTTTGTTTTGTGAGTCAGGGCGAGAAGGTTGTGTTTGATGATTAGAGCGATTCTGCGTTGTGCCACTTGATTGAGAAGGAGATGTCGTTTTCTTAGATCCGACAGCTTTAATCATCATCACTAGTTCGCGTGAGAGTACACGAATACTTTC
>JAJDEK010000511.1 GCA_029259875.1 Planctomycetaceae bacterium | reverse complement strand
TCGCACCATTGCCGACCGCAAAGGCCGTGGAATTGAAGGCTTTTCACAAGGTGGTCGCGGCACTACTCGCATCATGTTTAAACATCCGCAGTTATTCTGTTCCGCAGCGCCAGGCGGTGCCGGTCATGCAACCGAGAAACGCATCTCGGAAGAAAACGGGCAAGAAAATCCAAACCTGGTATTCGCCAAAGGCTATAACACATACGATCTGGCCCGCGAGTATGCAAAGCATCCCGAGCCAAGCCTCCGTATTTTAATTCACGTCGGCACCAAAGGTTTCAATTACGAGAATAACCTCGCATACATGACGTTCTTAAATTCACTCAAGATTCCTTTTGAAAAGCTCATCGTGCCTGATGTACCACACAGCGCCCTGAAAATCTATCAAAAGCAAGGTCGCAAAATCATGCAATTTCACGCCGAAAATTTTCGCCACGCTGCAATGCAAGACTAAACTTCAAATTTTCATTCCCGAACACCCTCAACTTATTTCGTGTATTTTCGTGTTTTTCGTGGTAGTAAAAAAATGTCCCACCTCAACGATTGCGTTTCTTAGCAGCATAAGTCGCACGTCGTTTCTCCGCATGAAACACAAAATAGCCGTCAATCTCTTTGACATCGACGCCACCAAAAATACTGGTCAATTTTTTCTGATACCAGAGCCGCCGGCGCGTGACCATCACCATCCGACCACCGATTTTTAAACGATTAAAGCCTTTCATGATGAAATTCTTGGCGATCGAAAAATCGGTATGATATGGGGGATTCGACAGAATCCAATCGAAGTCGATCTCGTGGTGATCATTCAGGCCATCACTCTGTATGATTTTAACAGCGTCAACCTGGTTGCGCTCCACATTGATCCGCGCGAATTGTATCGCAGTCTGCTCGACGTCGGTCATTACAACATTTTCCGGTCCTACAATTTTCGCCGCTAGAATTCCAACAACTCCATATCCACAGCCCAGGTCCAACACACGCTGCCCCGGTTCGAAGGAAACCGTCGATAACATCGCCTCCGTTCCCCGATCAAGGTTTTTGGGAGAGAATAGCTCCGGTGCCGTTTCAAATGTGAATGAGTGACTTTGATAGGTGATAGAAAATGCCATACAAGTTCAAATAGTCTGGTTAAAAGCAGTTTTTTCTGTTAAGAATCAACAATCAATCGAACTCGTTGATTGTCTCGATTCACATTCATAGTTACGTTATCTACTGGAAACATACACGTTTAGCAAAGATTTATCTATTTCAAGCATTAGAATTCATTCTAATGCTGTCTTTGCTGCAATGTTGATGCGCAAGGATTTGGCGAATGGGCGAAGTAACACACAAACATTTTAAACCCGGATTAACCACTTGGATTCTCACAAGTTTGTTTCTGGGAATTCTGTGTGGACTCTTCTTTGGTGATTTGTGCGCCCCTTTGAAGTCGGTGGGCGAGGTCTTCATCGGTCTCTTGCAGATGACCGTCCTGCCTTACATTATGCTTTCACTGATTCTCAATCTGGGCCGCATTTCTTTAAAACAAACACGGAATATGGCTCTGACTGTGGTTGTGCTACTGATCATCCTCTGGTGTATTGGCCTGTTTTCCGTCTGCCTGATGTCCCTCTCGTTTCCTTTCTGGCAAAAAGGGGCGTTTTTTAGTACCAGTATCATCCAGGGGACTCAAAACGAAAGCCTGTATGATTTATTCGTACCCTCCAATCCTTTTTTCTCACTCGCAAACAATGCTGTCCCTGCAGTAGTGATCTTTTCCATCGGACTCGGAATTGCCTTAAGCTGCACGGCCAAACGGGAACACTTGCTGGATCCACTGACGGTGGCTGTGCAGGCGCTGATGAAGCTCAACCGTTTTGTGGTCCATATTTCCCCTTTTGGAATCTTCGCGATTGTCTCGAATGCCGTCGGCACACTGCCGTTTGAAAAATTTGGATTACTCCAGGCTTACCTCATTACCTTCTCCGCAGCGACGCTGATTCTTGCGATAGGCATTCTACCGATGCTGATTTCAGTCTGCACTCCTGTGCGATACTGGGACGCTTTAAAGGTTTCACAAACGGCGGTAATCGCTGCATTCGTGTTAGGCAACACCTTCGCTGTACTGCCTTTGATCGTAGAAGCAGCTCGCGAAATATTGGACCGTTATCATCTGGAAAAAGAAAACAGTGGCGGCTCTCCGGATGTATTAGTTCCGCTCGTATTTCCTTTTCCCGATCTGGGACGAATTATCGGATTGATTTTCATTCCCTTTTCGGCCTGGTTTTATGGCGAGAGTTTATTGCCAGACCAATACCCCAAATTTTTATCATTAGGCATGGCTGGTTCTTTTGCCAAGCCTGCTGTCACGATCCCCTGGCTGCTCGACCTGATGCATATTCCCCATGATATTTTTCAACTCTATCTGGCCGTCGGCATATATACCACACGCCTGGGAGATGCACTCCGAGCGATTTATCTGTTTTCCTTTGCGATCCTCGCGGCTGCCTCGTTGTCGGGAACACTCAAGATCCAATGGAAGAAATTCATTTCATACTCACTGCTCTGGCTGTGTATTGCTGGAGTCATCATTGCCAGCATTCATACCGTTTTGAATTACACCTTCAAAGACCTTTATCAATCCAAGGCCATGATTGCAGATCGGCAACTTTTGTTTCCTGATGTCCCTTTTACGATTGTCAAGAAATCCGCACCGAATCCGGTTGCCATCAAGCCGGGAGAAACCCGCATCGACCGCATCAGGCACCGCGGCGTCATTCGCCTCGGCTTTGATGCCAAACGCTTACCGTTTTCCTACTTCAACGAACAAAATCAGCTCGTCGGATTCGATATTGATATGGCACATCGCCTGGCCGACGATCTAGGTGTGGCCATTGAATTTGTGCCGTTTACTCCCAAGACTCTCATCAGACAACTTGACGAGGACCACTTTGATCTGGCGATGTCTGGCCTCGAAGGAACCATCGAACGCGCCACCGCATTCCCCGTGGCCGACTCTTATATGGATGTCACGCTGGCCATTGTCTTACCCGACTATCGCAAAACCGTATTTTTAGATTTTGATGAGTTAAGACATTCTACAGATTTGAAAATCGCCGTGGTGTCCAACAGTTTTTTTGATGAAAAAGCACATGAATATTTTCCGAATGCCACGTTTATTCAAATTGAATCCGAAGAGGAATTTTTTGAAGGCGAAGCGGGAGATGCGGGTATCCTGGTGACTAGTGCTGAAACCGGTTCGGCCTGGACATTGTTGTATCCTAAGTTTTCGGTAGTTAATCCCTTTCAGAAAGATATCCGCGTGCCCTTATATTATCTCGGGGCACACGATGTGGAGTTCGAAGAATTCATGGAAGTCTGGCTCGAACTCAAAAAGAAAGAAGGCGCTTTTCAAACTCTCTACAATTACTGGATCCTCGGCAAAAACGAAGAAAAAACGCCCCCCCGCTGGTCCATCATCCGCAACGTCCTGCACTGGATCGATTAGAAACACTTCCGAATGCTCAGAATTGCATCCTGGATTGATCGAACCTGCAATTTCAGTAGAAAAGCCGACTTGGACTCTATCTTCGGAATTGTGATATAATCTTCAAGCTTTCCAGCGATGTAAGTAAATTTTCGTGTCGAAGTAGATTCTTGCGAGGAGTAAATTATGCTTGGTCGTATGTCACTCACACTGTTGTCCCTGACTCTTTTGCTGAATTCTCCGGCGATAATGAGAGCAGAACCACAATCAGATGAACTCGTAAAAAAACTGAATCCAGAAGAAACTCAAAAAGTTGTCGCGTTTCTCGCAAAACGGTTATCCGCGAATCTGGATGCGATTCAAACCTGGCAGGGAACCTACCGGGCTTGTTGAAAAAACCCGCTTTCTGAGAATATGGAGAGAGTGGGTAGCGGTCATTCTTCGGCATGACCACCGCGCAAACAGTAAAAAACAAAACGCCTTCACCAACCGCTTCAGATTCTGAGCAGTTGCAATCAGATAGGCTTGGATTTGTACCTTGACTCGCCCGCGATACCGTGCCCGAGACAAACCGTGGTTTTGTTTGGCCTCGGCAAATAACCCTTCGCTCTTCCACATCCGCTCCGACAACTTCTGGCGGAACACGGGATCGCGCATTCGTGTCAGTACTTCTTCAAAGAGAGACTGATCAGGGCTGCGCAGAACAAAGCGCTGAGAAGAGTCGTTGCGTGTCCGCGCTGGACAGGTTGACGCTTGCGGACAAACCTTACAT
>JAJDEK010000052.1 GCA_029259875.1 Planctomycetaceae bacterium | reverse complement strand
CTCAAAACCATCCAATACATTGAAGGCAATCCACAAAAAGGCAGGCTTACGCCTCGCTTGATCGGTTTTATGAGCAATGCAGAAAAAGAGTTCTTTGAACTCGTCTGCTCGGTCGATGGAGTTGGCGTAAAAAAAACATTGCGTGCCATGGTACGTCCTGTGAAAGAAGTCGCGACTGCCATTGAAGAAAACGACCTCAAGCAACTCACGACACTCCCTGGCATTGGCCCCGCCGTTGCCGAACGAATAGTGGCGAAACTCAGACGCAAAATGACGAAATTCGCGCTAATTATTGCGAAAGAGTTTCCTGCCGATAAGCAAAGCCCCGACGTGTTCGGAGAAGCTTACGAAGCACTGCTCAGCTTAGGATATTCGGCTGCAGAAGCCCGTTCAAAAGTGGAAACCATCTCTGCTGAGGGAAAGAAATTCAAAAACATCGAGGAGTTTTTGACTGCTCTCTACCAGCAAGAACGCGGATAATGGCCTAAAACAGGTGTAAATTCATTTCCGCTAAAATCACTACAACCGATAGATCGATTATGACTTCTCTCTGAAGTTCCAGGTAAGGCACCTAAAACGGCATACCTTTTGTTCTGATGCTTTATTTAACCTAAATTTTAACATCCCTGCTCTCTTCCTGCCCGGTTCACATTTCTCGGATTGAACTAGATCAGTGCATGGCATGCTAAAGCAAATTTACATTATCTCAACTACAAGTAAACAAAGAACATCGGCGTCAAATTTATGGTTGCTCAATCAGTCAAAAATCAAGCCAGTCAATATACGTCCCTGGATATTGACCGACTCCGCATGGGAGTCAAATTACTGGCTCCCATTTTTGATGCCGAAAGTGAAAAAAGCCTCTTGCTACTAGCCAGCGGTAAAACAATCACAAAAGGTACGATTGAGAACCTAAAAAAACGTGGCATTCGTAGTGTGCGGGTCCATGAACGTGACCTGCAAAATTTACTGCTCCCTCCTGGCGAGAGTCAGAATTCTGAATCTGATTCAAATCAGAATCACTCTAATTTGAATCAGAGTAGAAGACGCAAGAAACTTCTACTCCAAGCTGTGTACGCGGCTTCGCAAAAAAAAGAAATGGACGCGCAACGCACGGATTCACCCTGGCAAATTCAGACCAGTTCTTTCCTGCATGAGATCAGGCCCGTTCAGGAAATTAGTTATTCCTCAGAAATGAAAAATGAGTATCGAGAACAGTTTTCTGAGTTAACTAAAATCACGGACAACGTGTACAAGCAATTGCTCTCAACAAAGCAAATCAGTATGCGACAGATCTATGGCATCACGAACATTGCATTCGCTCAAATGGCAGAAGACATGGATCTTTTTGTCTTGGAAGGAATCGCTCCTATTGCAGTCGGGAATTTCTGTAGGCATGGACTGCAGATGTCGAGTCTGGCAATGGCAATCGGCACACAACTCGGCTTGAGTCGTGAAAATTTGATTAAGCTTTCCATTGGTTGCCTCTTACATGACACCGGAATGGATAGAGTTAACTTCCAAGCACTCTGGAAGAACAAACCCCTTTCTCCCATTGAGATTCTGGAGCTGAAAAAACATCCCACTATTACTTATGATTTATTAAATCAGGTAAACGAAGTTCCCACGATCTCGAAACTCATCGCTTATCAGATACACGAACGTTGCGATGGATCAGGCTATCCCAGAGGCCAAAAGGGGCACCAAATTCACCCTCTCGCTAAAATTGCGAGTGTGGCAGATGAATTTATTGACCTTGTGTCGTCGCGCCCCAACAAACTCGGGCTACTTCCATACCAAGCTGCTGAAAAACTCGTCTATGGGGCTTCACAGGGAATATATGACTGCAACTCCGTTCGCGCCTTATTACAATCCACTTCTCTCTACCCGGTTGGTTCTCTCGTTGAACTCAATAACGGAAAACAAGCCGTTGTGATCCGCACAAACCGGCGGCAATATGACAATCCCATTGTTGAGATTCTGGAACAGGGTGGCCTGCATCAGTTGACGAACCTCTTAGATTTTGACGACGTGCATGTCGTCCGTGCCGTGTCGAAACAAGAATTGCAAATGTCTTTGGTTCCTAATTAGCTCACCGCTCAATTAGGCTTCTGAATTAATCATTCCACTAAAGCCACTCTTAAATCCATGACATTGGTCTGGGTGGCACCTGTCTTCAATAAGCCTCCGCACAATGCAAGACAGGGATAGGAGTTGTGGTCTTTCAGAAAAATGTCAGGGTCAAGCTGAACTGTATGTGCGCGTTGGAGAACGGAAGCATCAAGCTTTCCACCTGCTGCATCAGTGGGACCATCTTCACCATCTGTCCCCCCTGATAAGATACAGAAACCAGAAGTATCCTCATCCCACAGACGTTGCATTGCGGCTAACACAACTTCCTGATTCCGCCCCCCCTTGCCTGGGTTCGGCGTAGAAGACAAATCTACAATGGGTTCGCCTCCACTTAACACACAAGCTGGCCTGGAAATAGGTCCTCTACCCGCACGAAATTCCAGACAAACCTCTGCCAGCTCCACCCCAATCTCAGAAGCGATGCCTTCGTTTTCTGAGCCCATCGAATAGATTTCGTAACCTAACTCCAGCGCTGTTTGTTTCGCCGCTTCTAATGCGGTCGCATTACTGCCAATAATTTTATTGATTACTGTTGTCTGATCAGAGGATTTCTGTTTGGAGAATTGTTCCTGACTGGTTTTAAGCACTTCCCAGATACTGGCGGGCACTTGCTGTGGATCTCTTATAAATCGTTTTAATATTTCCGCCGCCTCATCAGGCGTTGAAGAGTCAGCAACTGTTGGCCCCGAAGCAATGAACTCCAAGGGATCACCAACCACATCTGAAATAACGAGAGCGATTAAAGTCCCGCAAGTGGCAGCTTCAGCTAAGCGTCCTCCTTTGATCTCAGAAATTTGTTTACGAACACAATTCAATTCCTGAATACTGGCACCTGATGACATCAGCAATCGCGTGACAGACTGTTTGTCTTCCAGTGTCACAGGAGGTAGAGGAGCAGGTAATAACGCGCTGCCTCCCCCCGAGATGAGTACCAGACAAATATCTTCACGGGATAAACTAGAAATTTTCTGAAGGATTTGCTTTGAACCAAACACTCCTTCGGCCGTCGGTTCATTTAAACTTGCAGGTCGCGCTGCATGGAGATGAATCTGCTCCAGAGGACGCACACAATCAGCGGGCACATTCACCCAGCCATTGAGTCGCGTTTCAAGAATAGAACCTTTGAGAGCCACTTCCACACCAGCAGCCATACCGCTGCCTGCTTTACCCGCACCAACAACAAGTAATTTTTCTTGCCCTTGTAACGGGATGGAATGACCACAAATTGTAAGTTCGTTGTCCGTAATCCGGATAGCACTGCGAACGAGAGTTTCTGAATCCACCGCCTTCACTCCCGCCTGCCAGATACGCAATGCGTGTTCAGAAATTGAGGGCGTTTCAGACATAGGAGCCTCGGAAGAAAAAAGCATGCACTCGAAAGAGAAAAAAACCGTTATGGATCCACTTGATCCGGGGAAGATTCTTTAACGGTTGTATTTAAAGCACGCGCAAGCTTTTTTGCAAGGACACGGCCTTCCACCTGAGTCGGTGGAACATCATCCTTAGTTAGTTTTTCCCGGTAGAGCCTATCTTCTTGATCGTACCAAAGAGGATCAACCTTGGCTTGGGAAATCGAATCCACTTTCCAAACCCCTGTCGAACTTTTAATAAGATGGATATCCGGCTTAATAGCATATCCACTTTTCTGAATTTGAATACGGGCCTCGGCTGTGTTCCCCGTCAATCGAACTTCAAGAAACCGATAATCTAGGGACTCAATGCCATCTTGTGAATCTTGTTTTAGTTTCGCTGCCAGTTCCGCTTTCTCAGGTGTAAGCAGAGCGCGAATTTGATTTTCATTCCCTGTTTCCAGAGCTTTCACAAACTCAAGCGCAACCTGCTTCACCTTGTAACGATCGTATAACCGCTGTGCGCCCCAAACTACCAAACAGAGGCCCATGGCGATGAGTGCGATAATCACAAACTTTTGAGACAGAGGCCCCGTGACCATTACGCGCCTGGACGTAGATGGCTATAGGCTGAAAGCATGGCATATAAGTCAGAGGGAATTTTTACTTCGTCATCGGAAAAATCAGAGACCCATGTTCGACGATAATAAACCGCTTCTGCTAAAGCGTCTGCAATTTCCCCAAAACGGACGTTGACCAAAGAGTCAGCCTGCTCTGGTGTTTCTTCCTCACCTGTGAAAATTCGAAGTCGATGTTGCATTGAGAGGATCCTTCCCTATATCGAACTCGTCAATTTTTGACGGGCTAATCCAATAGCCTGGCAGAGGTATTTCCCTGCAATCAAAAATGATCTGATAAGAACTGAACATACTAAAAACCAGAATCCGACCTGGCGTAATATTAAGTATCGGCTTAAGCAATTTGGCATCTTGACTGAAAAGTTCAGTTTTTTTTGATTTTATCGACTGTAAGATCTACTCAATTTACTCAGTGTGAAATCGAGCGTGTAAAATTTACCAGTCAATCGGCGATTTTCGCGCATTGAAATTGACCGCGGATTTTTCAAACAGCAATCTTTGCCGGGTAGAGCTGCTTCGTAGTTCGGCTAATGTCAGGAATTGGATGATTCAAAGCCGAGTAGCTCAGGAAGTTCGCACATGGAACCAAAGGATTTGGCTCCCAATGATTCCAATTCAGTTGGTGAACTGTGGTCGGCATATCCTAGTACCGGAATCCCCGCAGCGACTGCTGCCTGAACCCCAAGATGACTGTCTTCCACGACCACACATTCTTCCGGGCGGACTCCCATTTGAGAAGCCGCATAAAGATAGAGGTCCGGTTCCGGTTTCCAGACTCCCAACGTATAGGCCGAATAAATACGTCCTTGAAAGAAATGCAGTAAATCCGTAATTCCCAACGTAAGCGCCATCTTTTCTTCTGGACCATTCGAGGCAACGCATTTGGTCACAGGAATCAATTCCAGTGCCTCGCGAACTCCTTGAATTGCCTGTAGTTCTGCTTGAAAAACTTCTGCCATCTGCGCCCGCACTTGAGTAGGAAAATCATCCGGTAATTTTTTCCCCATCTGGTCTTCCACGACAGCGATACAATCTGCCAGTTTGCCGCCTTTAAATTGTTGAACGGCCTGCTCGGGTGATAGTGGAAATCCCATTTGGGTGATCATTTCCGCTAATACACGATTCCCCAGAGTTTCACTGTCAACCAGCACACCATCACAATCAAAAATTACGGCCTTACAATTCATTTCGCTCAATTCATCTCTCTTTGCCGGGTACTTCGGGCACTTATTCAGGTAATTCGATATAAATTCCATCATCTTCCACAATGACTGGAAACGTGGGATGGCACAAACGCTCATTCAGACAATGCTTTCCTGAAGTCACATCAAACTGCCAACCATGCCAGGGACAGGTGACAGTCGTTCCATTTAGAGTACCTTCGCCCAATGGTCCCCCTGCATGAGGACAGACTCCATCCATCGCATAATACTGCTGATCAACATGAAATAACGCAATGACCTGATCTTCGACGACAAACTCTCCCGCAGATCCTGCAGGAACTTCACCAATAGCTGCAATTCGTACTTTTTTACCCATTATGCCCCTCCGATCCGCTTCTTAGAAAGTCCAGACGCGAGCCTGTGACCAAGGAAAGTAGAATCTTTATGCGACAGCAATCAAATTCAATACTCGTTCGAAAAAGAGAGCTAATAAACAGCGACAACTCACACTCAATGTGCATCCTCAGAACTCAGTCTCTGAGTCAGGTTGTAGTAGACTTCTGCGTCTGAATCAATTCAGGCTGCCTTTTTTTCTGGAATGGATACTGGCATACGCTTCTTTTTTTCACGTACACGCGGCTCACTTTTCCAACGGCGATGAACCCAGAAATACTGTTCTGGAGATTTTCGGATTGCTCTTTCTAAGGCGGTCGTATATTGCTGAGTGATCTCACCTACAGGATCGTTCGATACACATTGTGTGGAATCAATCAGTTGTTCACACCCCATTTCGAAGTTGACCCATTGATTACGCTCGAAATTGTCGGGCAGCCGGCGGGAGTAACCAACACAAATATATGCCCGATATTCGAGAGCCAGTAAAGCAATCGATTTGAATGTAGAGGCCGGCTTACCAAAGAAGTTAACGAATAATCCTCGTTTCCCTGCATCCTGATCACCGAGTAACGCCAGATGACCACGGCGCTCTATGGTGGCAATCATATCATCGTAGCCCCCACTTTTAGCCATGGCTCGATGTCCGGTAGATTGGCGGAATTTTTCAAACCATTTGTTCAAAAAGGGATTATCTAACTCGCGGGCTACGACTCCCATCGGAAAACCAAAGAGACCGAATACCGAGACCGCCATCTCCCAGTTGCCATAATGACCACTTAAAAGAATCACAGGTCTACCGGAGCACAAAGCGGTAATTAATTCCGGTGGATAATCGAACTTCATCACATTATAAATATTTCCACGATGCAGCTTGCGAGGTAACTGAATAATTTCTGCTACCATTCGAAACAAATGCACCCACATTTGATAGATGGTCCGCTCAATCTCCTTTTCAGAAAGATCCTGACCAAAGGCAGTCCGCAAGTTTTCGGCTGCCACATGATAACGTGTCAGTTTGCGAGGCAGACAATAATGAATCAAGAAGGCCAAACACTTCGCGAGTGCAACCGATTCCCTGACAGGCAGAGACCGCACAACACAAACTAACGTGCGGAAGATCAGATATTCCAGACGATATCTCGCCATACGCCAATTGATCATGCAACCGATTCCTCAAGCTTCCCTGCTTTACTTACCCGGCTTAGTCCTGCTACTCAGACTAAGACCGTAAAAGTGTCTTAGGAATCGGTTTTTTCGTCAACCCCC
>JAJDEK010000510.1 GCA_029259875.1 Planctomycetaceae bacterium | reverse complement strand
GTAGCATCAATGGTGGCGTCAAAATTGGACGTGAATTTAGAAGGAGCATAGCCTTGTGCTAATAGGGAATCATCAGGCTGTTCGAAGTAACGTTGAGAGTTACTGTCGGTGTTAGTGAGTTTCAAAACCGTCCATTGCGGTTGATTTTGTTGAACGATCTGCTCCCAGGCGGCCATTTTTGAGGGCCAGTCTGGTGTATTCGCCTTGAGAGTATTTTCGATAGCTTTGATTTTCTGAAAGAGTTTTTGCCTTTGTTGTTGTTCCTCGTCTGTATAGCCACGAATACTGGCTTCGTAAGAATTGTTGATGCAGGCAAAAATTTGATAATAGTTTTCTTGAGTCAGGGGATCGTATTTGTGGGTGTGGCATTGCCCGCATTGTAGTGTGAGTCCCATCACACTTTTGCCGATGGTATCCATGCGGTCGAACATGGCCGTCATTCGAAACTCTTCTGGATCGATTCCACCTTCTTCGTTTAACATCGAATTACGCATAAAACCTGTCGCTACTTTTTGATCCTGTGTTGCATGCGGTAGCAAGTCACCGGCGATTTGTTCGATCACAAACTGATCGTATGGCATGTTCTCATTCAGCGCGTCAATGACCCAGTCACGATAGAGCCATACGTTGCGCGGTGCATCTTTTTCATACCCGTTTGAATCGGCATAGCGGGCAGCATCAAGCCAGATACGTCCCCAACGCTCACCATAGTGTGGCGAAGCAAGTAGTCTTTGAATTTGTTTTTCATAAGCATCAGGATTTTTGTCGTTGAGAAACTGGTCGACTTCCTGAATGCTGGGAGGCAACCCAATCAAGTCCAGACTTAGGCGGCGGAGGAGTGTCGTTCGATCTGCCTTTTTAGAGAAAGAAAGATTCTCGTTTTCCAGCTTTTCCAAAATAAAAGCATCAATGGGATTTTGCACCAAATGCTGTTGTTTCACCTGAGGCAGAGCTGCTTTTTCAGGAGGACTAAAAGCCCAGTGCGAGGCCCACGGCGCACCTGCTTCAATCCATTTTCGAATTTTTTCGATGTCGGACGGAGACAATTTTTTCCCCGAGTCAACAGGCGGCATACGTTCGTCTTCATCAGTAGAAATGATGCGTTGATAAAGCAAGCTTTCCAACGGTTTGCCGGGAACAATTAAGGCGTGACCATCATGCGAGCCAAAGGCAGTTTCTTTTAAATCTAACCGTAGGTCTGCTTCGCGGTGTTCGTCATCAGGACCGTGGCAGGAGAAACAACCATCGGAAAGCAGAGGGCGGATTACTGTTGCAAAGTCCAACTCAGTCTGCGCTGATTTTTTTGTTTCTGCAAAGCCAAGCTGAAACAGGCACGCCACGAGTATGCCGCTGCAGAGAGTCAATAGTGAGAGCGTTCGAACGACCATCATGATTCTTTCGGTTAATCAATGAAGCCTGGAAATCAAGGTGATTAGAAGAAAGATGCGAGGCACACTTTGACTGACTGTTAAGACTTGTCAGTAAAATTGCAAACACGGATTTTTCTGTTAATCGGATTGATTTTCAAACTTCAAAACCAAACACGAGTGAATACCGGTCCGCCACTTTACCCAAAGTGGGGTAGCTCAATAGTTTCTAAAACCAAACGAGCAGGTGACTTAAGGCTAGGCAAGGTGGGCTGATGACCTCAAGTCTATACGCTTTATTATAGGGAACGGCGGGTAGGAAATTCAAGTTTTGTCTCTGGGAGTCTCTTTAAATTGAGACACATATTTATGAAGACACTCGCGAATTCATGGCTGTATTTTCATTAAACGTTAACAAAAGGCTCAGTTTGATCAATTTTGCTACGCATTTTTCATTTCTTCTTAACACATCGTGGGGAAATATCTTCACATTAACTCGATATCGTACTTCCAATTGAGACTTTCAGCCGGCAAGTAAAGTTTCAAGAGAAAAAGTAAGGTTGAATTCAATCTGAGAGTGAGTTTAGGGGGGCAGACAATATTCAAACATCAATTGCCTAACTGATGGGGATGAGCTGTTCTAATTTGTGAAACGTAAATTGTTCTAAGCCTTCATTGTCAACAAAACGTAACTGTCAAACATTTTTAAAAACAGGAAACAACATGAAAAAATCACGTGCTCTTACTATCAAAAGATCAGGTTTTACTCTGATCGAACTTTTGGTGGTGATTTCGATCATCGCTTTGTTGGCTGCTCTGCTGATTCCAGCAGTCTTCGCAGCACGAGAATCTGCACGTTCTTCTCAGTGTAAAAGTAATCTGCGTCAGTTTGGTATTTCCATGCACTCTTTCGCTTCTACTGATCCTAGTGGAAGATATTGCACAGGTGCTTATGACTTCCGTCGTGATGGATGTCCTGACACTTGGGGTTGGGTTGCAGACATGGTTAACAGTGGATCAGGTCTTCCACAGAAAATGTTATGCCCCTCATCCACACTGCTCGGATCTGAAAAGCTGAACGACATGATTGGTGTTGCTAACACAAGTAACAAAGACTCAGCACCTCTCAGTCGTCTGAATGAAGGGGTCTGTTCTACCTGGACTTCAGGAACAGAAGGCACACCTGCCCGTATTCTTCAGGTTGCTAAGTTGTTGGAAGATGGATATGGAACTAACTATGCATCCAGCTGGTTCCTGGTTCGTTCTGGAGCTAAAACCAATGCCGGTTCGACTTCATCTGGTTTGAAGGGATTTGCTGGAAGCTTAGGTCCCCTAACCATTCGTCGTCTGGACTCTTCTCGAATTTCTTCTTCCGCAGTCTCATTTATGGGATGTGGTGCTCCCGGGGATGCCAGCGAAGCTGTGTTGACTGACACGATCCCCGGATTCCTGGAAGCCGGGAATCGATTGGCAGAATCGTTCAACGATGGTCCTGCTTTCTGGAATCCCGCAGCTGGAACTGGTGGTGCTATCGATTTGATGCCTGCGGGAACCAATGTTGTTTCAGCGATTCCTGTTGAACTTCCCGACCAAAACCGTGTTGGAACGCCTGGTCCTGATGGTACACTGTGGTTGCAGGATTCTCGTGACTGGTTCGCATGGCACGGTCGTGGCCGTAACAAACTCTGTAATATCCTGATGGCTGACGGTAGTGTTAAGGCTGTTGTCGACCTGAACGGCGACGGGTTCTTGAACCCCGGTTTCACAGGATCTGCATCAGGTGGATCTGGTCACACAGATGCGACAGTTGAACTGTCACCTTCTGAAGTCTTCTCCGGACCTTGGTTGGATGCTCAGTTGACTAAAGGTAACTTTGAATAATCAAAGTCCGTTACCTGAAAGATGTCGAAATAGCGAGTGGTTGGTTTTAAACCGGCCACTCGTTTTTTTATAGAGAGTCAGTTAGATACTCATCGTAAATCTTTATTGATACAGGCTAGATTGATTATGAAATGATTTCTTTGATGACATGTCCGTGCACATCAGTTAAACGACGATCGATGCCATTATGTCGGAAGGTTAGCTTTTCATGGTCGATTCCCAACTGATGCAAAATCGTAGCATGCACGTCATAACACATTGTTGGATTGGCGGGATCAGCGGGTTTGAACGACCATTGATCCGACTCACCATAAGTAGTGCCACCTTTAATGCCACCTCCGGCTAACCAATTGGTAAATACGAATGGATTATGATCACGGCCTTTGCTGCCTTGACTGCAGGGCATTCTGCCAAACTCGGTGGTCCATAAAATGATGGTATCGTCCAGCATACCGCGCTGTTTGAGGTCTTTGATCAAGGCAGCCGCACCGATGGACATGCCGCGTCCTAATGGCCAATGATCGCGTTTGATATCTTCATGCGAAT
>JAJDEK010000509.1 GCA_029259875.1 Planctomycetaceae bacterium | reverse complement strand
GCAAACACCCAGCAAAAAGTGGCACAACAACCTGCACAGGCGACACAGGCAGAAGCTGGTTCCAATACGATATTATTCCTCGTAGTGATTCTTCTAGGAATTGGAGGTGCTGCCGCGTTTTATTTCTTTGGCTTAAAGCCTGGAAAAAAGGCGCGCCCGTCTTATCAACTTGCCTCGAATGTAACAATGCCTTCACAGATTCCTGAGCCATCGCCGACTCCCAAACCGAGTCGTCCCGCATCAAAAAAGTCTTCTATGCCGAACCCTGTTGTTGATAAAGCTCAGCCTCAAAAAGAGTCAGAGAAAGTCAAAAGCAAAAAAAGGTCGGAGCAAGATGAATCGGGCAAGGAAAAACGAAAACTAACTCCGGAACAAATTGCGGCCCGTAAAGCAAAGCTGGCTCAAATGTCTCCAGAAGAAATTGCAGCTCGTAAAGCAACAATTGCCAAGAAAAAAGCCGCACAGGCAAAACAACAAAAACAGTCACGACCTCGTCCGGAAGGTGAATCGAAGGATGCCTGATTTCCTTCTAACAGACAGAATTATCAACCCGTGATGAGACTATATTATCGTTGAGGAGCAAATAACTGATGAAACGCCCAATCTGGTTATGTTTAAGTCTGCTGGCAGGTTTACAAATTCTGATGGCCTCAAACCTCGAAGCCGCAGATTCGATTTATAAATACAATAGCACTAGCCCGCTATTAGGTGATGTCAGTGGCTATACGAAAACTGAATTGACTTTAAAACGAGGCACGAAAAGCGTCAAAATCCCAGCAAATGAAGTTGAACGAGTACGGTGGAATGGTGAACCACCACAATTGAATATTGCTCGGAATCAAGAACGGAACGGAAACTACGCTGCTGCCTTAGAACAATATAAAAAGTCACAGGCAAGTGGCAGTGCCAATCTAAAGAAAGACTTGCAGTTCATGATTGCCAGAGCAACTGTCAAGAGTGCACAATCAAACGTCGCTGCTCTGGACAATGCGATTAAAATGCTCGATGCTTTTATCAAAGCCAACGGTGATCACTATCAATATTATCCGGCAATCAAATTGCTGGGAGAAGCTTATCTCGCGAAAAAGGATTACGCTGCAGCGAACAAGGCGTTCAGCACATTGGAAACATCCCCCTGGAAAGACTACCAGATGGACGCCAAAAATCTGAAAGCGCGCGTGTTACTTGCACAAGGAAATGTTAAAGGCGCTTTGTCTGCGTTCAATGCCGTCGCCAAGATGGATGCCAAATCAGAATCAGAATTAGCAAGTAAGAGGGCAGCACAATTAGGTAGTGCTTGGTGTCTGGAAAAAGAAGGCAAGCAACAAGAAGCAATCAAGAATCTTGATGAAATCATCAAAAGTGCCAATTCCCAACAAAGCGCACTACTAGCGGAAGCCTACTTAAGAAAAGGTGATTGTTATCGAGAATTAGGAGAGTCCAAAGAAGCATTAATTGCTTATCTTCATATTGATGTTCTGTTTCCTACGGAACCTGCAGTACATGCTGAGGCGCTCTATCGCCTTTCCACTTTATGGGGGAAAGTTCAGAAACCAGAGCGAGGTGTCGAAGCACGTGCCGTCTTGCAACAACAGTATCCCAACAGTGAATGGACACAAAAAGCGGCAGGAAGCTAACTTTTTAGTACGAATGTCAGATTGCTGTAAAGATTCAGTAAGTCTTCCCTTTACAATGCAATTTTGACCTATAAATAATGAACGAAGTTTAAAATACTTCGAACTTCCATAGTAAAATATCCACGATTAACACTCCTTTCAGTAGACCGGAGACCACAGCAATGATGATGGGGAATTCCTTGGAACGGAATCAGATTTCACTAGCTTATCGTAGTCTGAGCATATTACTTCTTTGCGCAGTCGTTTTTATGCCGATTGGCCTGAATTCAAAAATCTGGGCTTATCAGGATGAAACTCCTGCACCAGCGGCTGGCGATGCTGCAGCAGGAGGCGAAGCGGCGGCTCCTGCTGGTGATGCAGCTCCTGCAGCAGAAAATCCTCCCGCGGAAAATGCTGCTCCTGCAGCAGCAAGAGAGAGCTTTCTTTCCTGGATGATTCGTGCTTCAGGATTTTTTGGTTTAATCCTGCTCTTACTCTCATTTTTAATGGTCGCCTTGATCATGGCAAATGTGCTCTCGATTCGACGAGATAATCTCATGCCTCCAGATCTCATCGGTGCCTTTGAAGAAAAAATCAACAGCAAAGATTATCAAGGAGCTTATGAATTAGCCAAAAGCGATGATTCATTCGTCGCCCGCGTCTTGGCTGCAGGCTTAAGCAAACTGAATCAAGGTTATGCAGAAGCCATTGAAGGCATGCAGGAAGTTGGTGAAGATGAAAACATGGCAATGGAGCACAAGCTAAGCTATCTGGCGTTGATTGGAGCCATCGCTCCCATGATCGGATTGATGGGTACTGTTTACGGTATGATTTTGAGTTTCCAAACAATTGCAAGTTCTGCAACTTCCCCTAAGCCTTCTGAATTGGCAGACGGTATTTCAACAGCGTTGTTTACTACTTTGGAAGGCTTGACTGTCGCAATTCCAGCAATGATTTTCTATAGCCTGCTGCGAAACCGAGTTGCTCGTTTTTCACTGGAAGTAGGAATGATTAGTGAAAGCTTGATGAATCGCTTTTCTGCTAATAATAAATAGAGCCTGAA
>JAJDEK010000508.1 GCA_029259875.1 Planctomycetaceae bacterium | reverse complement strand
CCCGTAATACACCGCTAAGATAACGTTTCCAGGATTCCGTAAACAATTTTGATTCATTGCACTTCAGTACGATCGTCGGTGGTTCGGTGGCGACTTGTGTTGCGTAGAAGATTTTTGGGCGTCGATTTTTTGAATAAGGAGGCTGATTATTCTGGATCGCGGCCCGAACGATTTTATTAAGTCGACCTGTTGAAATTCGCATACGAGATTGTTTATAAATTGTTTGTGCGAGATTCACGACCTGCTTGATATTTCGAGAGTCGCGAGCTGTCACAAAAGCCACAGGAGCATGTCGCATCGTGCGAAATTCAGATGTCAGATATTCATCCCACTTTTCTGAAGTCATTTGCTTTTCGCGACCCAGATCCCATTTATTGATGACAAAAATACAAGGTTTATAGTTTTCATCAATTTCAGCGACCAGTTGTTTGTCGACTTTGGAAATCGTTTGTAGGGAATCAAAAAACATCAGGACTACATTAGCGCGACGAATACTTCGTTTTGCTCGTGCTAATCCATAATATTCAATGTCATTGGCCAGACTTTTTCGTTTGCGAACGCCGGGAGTGTCGATAGCCAGGAATGATTTGTCGTCAAATTCAAATCGAATGTCGACACTATCCCGTGTTGTTCCCGCCACTTCACTGACAATCATTCTCTCTGATTCAGCGAGTGCGTTGATAAACGTACTCTTTCCAACGTTGCGGCGTCCTACAATAGCAATCTTTAATTCAGGGTCGGCAGAGAGTGCTTCGCCTTCCGTTTCTTCTAGTTCTTCGGCCGGCGGTAAGTGGTCCAGAATCTTCTCGATTAGTTCCTTGCGATTCCGGTTTCCCTTCACGCTCGTCATGATGGCTGGTGCATTAGTCAGTCGAAAAAATTGAGCTGCTTCGTCATCGGTTTTTATCGAATCACATTTGTTAATACAGAGGATTTTTGGTTTTTCAATCGATCTTAATCTTTGGGCGACTTCTTCATCCAGATGTGCAAGGCCCATTGTTCCATCGACAACAAATAGAATCAGATCTGCTTCATCAATTCCCACTTGAATCTGGCGTTCGATATCTTCCGATAAATCATCACTGTCGGTGATACCAATTCCACCTGTATCAACTAGCTCAAAGTAACGATCTTGTTCATTAACCAAATACGTAACACGATCGCGGGTGACACCTGCCGTCGGGTCGACGATGGCAACACGATGGCCGGCCAGCCAGTTGAAAATTGAACTTTTGCCAACATTGGGACGCCCCACGATGGCAATTTTGGGTACAGCCATGATTTACACGTTTTCTAAAGAATTCGTTTTTGCGGTTGAATCAGACGGGATTGGTTTTGCTCTCTTGATTTCCCAGCTCAAGGCTTGTATCCCAGAGTATGCTGGTATCAGAATTAGGTTGAGCGTCCGTCGATTCGGATTTTTTGGTATTATATGCTAATTAACTCGTCAGTGCTCATGTCGGGCGGCAGATTACAGAACTCTGCTGGCCATTTTGACGGACTTGGCACTTTAATCGACAAAGTCAGATCTCTATAGGTTATCCAGTTGACTGAGAATTGTTAATCAACAGGAGCTATGCGTTTGGGAACTTCCGGTTAAATGACGGTATTTCAGCACGAATTGACCACTTGGGGGCCCGAATCGCCCTATTTTCAGGGAACGGATGCTCCTATCAGCCTGGAGCAGGCAAATGCCTACTGTCAGAAAATCGCTTTGGGGCATTACGAAAATTTTCCTGTTGTTTCCTGGGCCTTACCACGTTATTTGCGTCAGCACTTTTTTAACGTTTATGCCTTTTGTCGTTGGGCCGATGATCTGGGGGACGAAGTTCAGGATGCAGAGTCTTCACTGGCGCTGCTCGCCTGGTGGCGGTCGCAATTAGCCAGTTGTTATCAGATGCTTTCCGGTTCCTCTGATGATCGGCAACACCCTGTACCACGCTTGCATCCCGTGTTTGTTGCTCTGGCTCCCACGATTAGGGAATTTGAACTACCTCAGCAAGCGTTTGATGATCTGATTCAGGCATTCGAGCAGGATCAGCGTGTTGTGGAGTATCAGTCGTTTGAGCAACTGCTGGCCTATTGTCAAAAGAGTGCCAACCCTGTTGGGCGACTTGTACTCCACCTTTGTCGTGCTGTTTCACCAACTACTCTGGAGTGGTCTGATTCGATATGTACCGGGTTGCAACTAGCCAATTTCTGGCAGGATGTTTCGCGCGACTTTGCCATTGGCCGTATTTATCTGCCTGTGGAAGATTGTGAGCGATTTGGCTATACCAAAGCACAATTGGGACGAAACGAGTACAACCAGAACTTTCAGCAACTAATGGAGTTTGAAGTCCAACGCGCGCGACAGTTCCTTTTAGATGGTCTGCCATTGATATCGCATCTGCCCGGACGCTTGCAAATTGACATTGATTTATTTGCGCGAGGCGGTTTGAAAATTCTGAATCGCATCGAACGATTGCAGTTCAATGTTTGGGAAAAGCGGCCCGTTGTTTCCCGCTTCGATTTTGCGCTGTTGTTGATGCAAAGTTTCGTCAGGCGTTTTTTTCGTATGGTGGGCTAAAAAACAATTCTTCATGCTTTCTTAATGCTTTTCCAGTTCTGGAATTCTTAAAGCATGTTTTGCCTCACTCTATTTTGCTTTCTCTTAAGATGGTGTCTTCGTGGAAGCTGAAGGGGCTTTTTAAACTTTGACGGTTAGCAAGTTGAGAAAGAAATCTTTTGCGTTTTTTAATGATCTGAAGATTGGATTTGCATGAAAATTGTGTGTAGTTTCTACAAATAAAGGGTTTTCAAGAGTCTTGTTAATGATTCTTGACATCTTTGGACGATATCCAACATTTAGTATTGACTACTGAAATATACACACTATATTGGGTGTTATGAGTGACTGACTCAGACAAAACGATGTACAAAAGGTGGCGTCTGAGGCGAAATTGAAGTTGGTTTTATCGAACCTTGTTGTAGTGGTTTTTTGAATAGATGCGGCCTGTTTTGAGTCTCTAATAAGAGCGTCCGCGGTGCCTATTTTTTACTCGAAAAACGAATCTCTCAAAGTTCGATGGACTAGTGGCTCTCACATTTCAGATGGTATTCAGAAATCGAATTTCAGATCGGTGAGGGTTCTTAAGAGCAAAAGGAGTTGCCAGTTCATGTACGAATCTGTCTACGCGCTCCTTTCTCTTTATGTTTCCCATCTTTTCTGTAACACCATTTCTGACCTTCTGATGCAAGAGCACCATTTGTGGGAGCACACTCTGTGCGACTGCCAGTGGCATCACAGCGTTCCTATTTGAATATAACAAGCTGCTGTCGGCATGGACGCAGCCGGATTTTTAGTATTCCATTTTAAGGAGGCAATCGAATGATTCGAGCGCAAACAGAATGGATCGTCACGAAGCGCGGGGGTAGAACAGCCTCATTTGACGCTTCATTGATCGGTCGAGCAATCTCCAACGCGTTTCGCGCGGAATTGAATCTTGCAGATAACCAACCACTTGATGACGAAATTCGGATGGAAATTCCGGAAATGGTCGAGTCGGTTGCCAATGAAATTGCATCTGCAGCCAGTAGTGAATCTGGTATTGAAGTGGAAAAGATTCAAGACGTTGTCGAGATGACGCTCATGAGGCTGGGGCACTATCGTATTGCACGTCGCTATATTGTTTACCGTGCAGAACGCGCCAAGCTGCGTGCATTACGGGCTACGGCTGACTTGGTAGAAGAGTCGGAAACAATCAAGTCGGCGACTCCCCGATTTCATGTTGTTCTCATGGATGGTTCAAAAGTCGCCTTTGATGAATCACGCATTTTGGCTCGTCTTTCAGAAGCGTGCCGCGGTTTGGGAGATATCTGCTCAGCTGAGGAACTGCTTGACGAAGTCATGCGTTCCATTTTCGATGGTATTTCTGTCGGAGAGTTGTATCGTGCCATGATTCTGGCTGCCCGAACTCGCATTGAGTGTGATCCTGCTTACGATACAGTCGCCTCACGATTGATGCTCAAGATTATCTATAATGACGCTTTGGGAAATGCTCCCGCTGACGTCGATGAATTAAATCAACTGTACGTGGATCGTTTCGAACAGTTTCTCAGTGATGGAATCGAAGCCAAGCGACTGACTCCTGATTTGAGTAAATTTGATTTCAAACGGATCAGCGCTGCTCTAAAACCGGAACGCGATCACCTGTTCCAATATCTGGGGCTGCAGGCGATTTTTGATCGCTATTTGCTGCACATCGATGGTCGACGTATTGAAACACCCCAGTATTTCTGGATGCGTGTTTCGATGGGACTGGCTATTCAGGAATCGGAAGATGCTACTGGTCGAGCGATTGAATTTTATAACATTCTCTCGACGTTCCGATTCACATCGGCAACGCCAACGCTCTTTAACTCTGCCACATTGCATCCTCAATTGAGTTCCTGTTATCTCTCGACAGTAAACGATGATCTGGATCACATTTTCAAATGTGTTGCCGACAATGCCAAGCTTTCAAAGTGGGCGGGTGGACTGGGTAATGACTGGACTCAAATCCGAGCTACGAATTCCCACATTAGTGGTACCAATGGTCAAAGTCAGGGAGTCATTCCGTTCCTGAAAGTGGTCAATGATACTGCCGTTGCTGTGAATCAAGGGGGTAAACGCAAAGGCGCTGTTTGCTCGTACCTGGAAACATGGCACATGGATGTCGAAGAGTTTCTCGACCTGCGTAAGAACACTGGTGATGATCGACGACGTACCCATGATATGCATACTGCCAACTGGATTCCTGATCTGTTCATGAAACGTGTGCGTGAAGATGCAGAATGGACTTTATTCAGCCCTGATAATGTATCTGATTTGCATGATCTTTATGGCCATGATTTCGAAAAGCGTTACGTCGAATATGAAAAGATGACAGAAACGGGTGAGATCGATTTCTTCCGTCGCATTTCGGCTGTGGAATTGTGGCGCAAGATGTTGACTCGATTGTTCGAAACAGGTCATCCCTGGATTACCTGGAAAGATCCTTCTAATCTGCGTTCACCTCAGGACCATGCGGGCGTTGTTCACAGTAGCAACCTGTGTACTGAAATTCTGTTGAATACATCTCGGGATGAAACGGCTGTTTGTAACTTGGGTTCGATTAACCTGAAGCTGCACATTGTCAATGGTCAGCTTGATCTGAGAATGCTCGAAGAGACCGTTCATACTGCAATGCGGATGCTCGATAACGTGATTGATATCAATTACTATCCGACTCCGGAAGCACGCAATTCCAATACTCGCCATCGTCCTGTTGGCTTGGGGATCATGGGCTTTCAGGATGCTCTGCTTGCACAGGGAATCAGTTATGCCAGCATGCAGGCTGTTGAGTTTGCTGATGCCAGCATGGAAGCCATTTCTTACTTTGCGATTCGGGCTTCTTCTGAATTAGCGGGAGAGCGTGGTAGTTATGGGTCTTATGCCGGTTCCAAGTGGGACCGTGGTCTACTGCCTATTGATACGCTTGATCTGCATGAAAAAGAACGGGGCCACTCGATTGAAGTGGATCGACAGACCCGTTTGGACTGGCAGGTCGTCCGAGATTCGATTGCTCAAAACGGGATGCGTAATAGCAACGTGATGGCAATTGCTCCCACCGCGACGATTTCTACGATCATTGGTGTTTCCCAATCAATCGAACCTTCCTACAAACATTTGTATGTGAAGAGCAACCTATCCGGCGAATTTACTCAGGTGAATCGTCAGTTGGTTGATGATTTAAAAGAGCAGGGGCTCTGGGATTCGGATATGCTGGAAGCACTCAAGTATTACGATGGTTCCGTTTCCGAAATTGATCGTATTCCTGATAACTTGAAGGCCCGTTATCTGACGGCGTTTGAAGTTGATCCGAAGTGGGTAATTGAGTGTGCCGCCCATCGCCAGAAATGGATCGATATGGGACAATCGCTCAATCTGTATTTGGAAGAACCCTCCGGCAAAAAATTACATGATATGTATATGCTGGCCTGGGAACGTGGGTTGAAGACGACCTACTATCTGCGAACTTTGGCGGCGACTCAGGTTGAGAAATCAACAGTGGACGTCAATAAATTCGGAATTCAGCCTCGTTGGATGAAAAACTCAAGTGCCTCAGGTGACATTCAGGTCGAACGAGAAGAGGTAGCAGCGACGTTAGTGACTCCCGGTGAGTCTTGTAACCTAGATGGTGACTGCGAGGCATGTCAGTAATGACAAGTTTTTGTGCCGCCATCGGTTTTCAATTGTGCTCACTTAATTTACTTAATGGATTTTAAAGAGGTGTTATGATGACAATTCTCAATGCAAATACAGCTTCTTCAACATCGGTTCCTCCCGTGGGCGATACTCCACAGGGCCGTTTCAAAGCAGATAATAAACGACTGATTAATTGTTCTCAGGTCGACGTCAATCAATTGATGCCTTTAAAGTACCATTGGGCTTGGGAACACTATCTGAATGGTTGTGCGAATCACTGGATGCCGACAGAAGTTGGCATGACCAAAGACATCGAAATGTGGCGTTCCAACAAACTAAGCGATGGCGAACGGTTTGTCATCATGCGAAATCTGGGTTTCTTTGCGACGGCTGAGAGCCTGGTAGCGAACAATATCGTGTTGGCTATCTTCAAGCATGTGACCAATGCCGAATGTCGTCAGTACTTACTGCGTCAGGCGTTTGAAGAAGCCGTGCACTCTCACACGTTCCTATATATTGTGGAAAGCCTTGGACTCAATGAGTCTGAAGTCTTCAATATGTACCATGAAGTTCCCGCGATCGCGAAAAAAGATCAGCTGGAAATGGAATTGACGTCTGAGATTCTCGATCCTGAATTTACGACAGATACCTTTGAAGGGGCACAGGCCTTTTTAAAGAATTTGATCGGTTACTATTTAATTATGGAAGGACTCTTCTTCTATACCGGTTTTGTGATGGTACTTTCATTCCATCGTCGCAATATGATGACCGGTATTGGCGAACAGTTTCAGTACATCCTGCGGGATGAAACCATTCACTTGAACTTCGGCATTGATCTGATCAATGGAATTAAACAGGAAAATCCGGATCTCTGGAGCCCTGAATTCCAACAGACGATTATTGACCGCATCAAGTATGCTGCCGAGTTAGAAATTGAATATGCTAAGGATTGTTTACCTACTGGGATTCTAGGATTGAATGGCGATCTGTTCCGCGAATATGTGCAGCACATTGCTGACCGTCGTTTGGAGCGTATTGGTCTACCTCCCCAGTACGGTTCTTCGAATCCGTTCCCCTGGATGAGCGAAACAATGGACCTTTCGAAAGAGAAGAACTTTTTCGAAACCAGAGTGACTGAATATCAAAGTTCTGGTTCTTTAAACTGGGACTGAGTCGTCAGTTAGAAACAGATTGGGCTCACCGTAATGGTGAGTCCAAGATGACGCGAAAAGGGGCCACTCCGGGTGGCCCCTTTTTAGTTTGAAGAATGATCGCACAAA
>JAJDEK010000507.1 GCA_029259875.1 Planctomycetaceae bacterium | reverse complement strand
TGAATATCGAAAAGGCCAGGCTGATGCATGATTGGACTCGTTGAGCTGAAATAATGGAGTTAGAAAGATACAGTTATACAATCTGAATAGAAATCGGTAAACTAAGAAAAATAAACAGCAATTTACAGAGGGTGCCTTAAGTGAATTGACTTCTCCCTGTGATGCTTACTCACTATGAAAAACAAGTTGTTTTCATGAGTTTACAGAATTTGACTCGCTGCTCATTCTCAGTTTTCACTATCATTTCGCTTCTATCAAACACCTTCGCGCCTCTTTCATACGGTTGCCAAAACAGATCACTTCGCTATCACACAGTTTTCACGCTATCATCACTTGACACTCTCGCATCCCTCAACAAAATCATAAGTCTCAAAATTTGTGCTCACACACATCAAAGACTTTACTGAACTCGAAAGGCGTCTCTGTCAATTGAAACGAATTACCTGCTACAAAACTAAGTTTTGGCAAAAATCAAATCTTGATCTTGTGATGCCACAAGGGAACCGCGTAATCATAGAATTGGCAAGTTTACCAGATGTCATCCAAAACAGCGTAGCTGAAAATCCAGCAGCAGTTTCGAAGATTGATCAACGTAAGAATCTATAGTTCGATATGAGATCAGTAACATAACGGCAACGAAGAATGTGAGCACTAGTATTTGAGACTAGCCTCAATGCCTTCAAAAGGTCACTACTTCTTGCCCTTGAGATCAAACTTAAACTCGCCACCCTCTTGAGGCACAACAGCCGTCAATTTCGTTTTAGTAATGTCACTATAACGGCGCGAAAGCGTTTCTGTGGCAATCCCCCCTGCCCCAGCACCTTCTTTAGGAAGTGGTGTTCCATCACCTCGTAATAACCGACTGATGACCACTTTGTAATTTCCGGGAGGCGCTCCCGCTGTCCCGTGCTGTTGTTTGAGTGTGTATTGCCCTGACTCGTCCGTTGTTCCCAGACACTCGATTCCCTTTGTTTGCCCCTCAGGAATAAATGTTACGGTAGCAGATACAAGAGGTTGTCCATTCAAGGTGACAATTCCAGAAACAGGGACTGTTTTTGGTAGCGGCTTTGCTTCGACACCTCCACCACAACCGACGGCTATTACAACAAGAATCGTGCTTAAAACGAAACGAAACATCTTTCGGCTCTCCCATCATTGTTGAACGGTTGATGAGGGAAGGGAATACGACAGATAACCCTCACCTCATCAACTTAAAATCTTCGGACACATTTCACTAGATTAGAATTCACCTAAGACTTGACCGTCAGCCATCCTTGATAAATTGATCCTGGTCGTCGTATCGATGTTCTCGCTAAGAAAACGGACTGCGCCATCTCCCATCAGAATATGTATGCCGCCTCTATGAAGGCTCCCTGCATATCCCCAGCTATCCAATTTTCCGGTACCAGCTTCGCCAGCCGCAAAAATGTTGATGCCGCGATGTTGGAGACTAATTCCCAGCATTACATGTCCCCGGTAACCCCAGGCCGTTGAATTACCATTTCGCACAGATCGTGTTGTCTCGGCCATGGCAATTGTATTACTCGTCCCATCTATGACGTCACGCACACTGCAGAAACTGTTGTCACCAAACATGGCACGTGTAGAAAGTCCGATAGAATTCCACTCAGCACAATTTTGCCAATTCGTAATATTGGAAATGAAGTCGTAGTTGGTTCTTCCAGCACCACTATGGGTGGTATCAAGGGATGTAGGAGCATAACAACCTTGGCCCGGTGGAATGCGAGTCGGATTAGGATCGGTCGGACACAGGAACGCCGGCAGTACTTCTTGCACTGGAGCCAAGTTGCCGTTCGTCGAGGGATCATCTGCATGTGTGCCGATTAAACCACTGTTACAGCCAGAGACTTCCCACGTATACATCGTTCCGTTGAAATTGAACTGGTTGTAAAGTGGTGCCTGATCGATGAAAGGCAACAACATCACTAAACCCGAGCTGTTCAAATCCGGCGTGGTACAACGACCAATGTTCCCGGGAGGAAAGACGCGATGCGTGTCGAGGTAGTTGTGTAGCGCCAATCCCAACTGTTTCAAGTTGTTTTTACACGTAGAACGCCGCGCCGCTTCTCGCGCCTGTTGAACTGCGGGAAGCAGCAATGCAATCAGAATCGCGATAATTGCGATGACCACTAATAATTCGATGAGTGTAAATCCACGCCTCCGCACATAGCCCCAATTCATGTTTCTTCTCCTTCATAAAAAAGAAAATATGAGAAATACGAGTTGCAACAAAAGCTCATCTCAGAAAAGAGACGTAGGTCGATTCCCATCAACGCACAGCGTTCGTTGATCGAAATTCAGATCGAAGAGCCACTTGCAAACAGAATGAACAAGCGCTATTCATCGAAGTGATATATGACAATACGACAAGCTAAAGTTGCCTGAATTCGAAAGATGATCGATAGAATGATGACGAGCCCGTGGATCACGGCAGTATCCGTTTCATATTTTCACTTAGTTATTTTACAAACTAAATTAAACTCAACAGATTTCAATACGGACCAAAATTTATCACTATCAGACATCTCTTGAATTGGTAGAAATCCAGCGACTGTTAGCTAGAATCTCGCGATCAAATAGATTGACTCAGTCACGAGAACATCAGTGGAAGACTGGGGAAAGAGTTGTTTGAAAAGTCCTAAAGAATGCGCAGCAGCGTGTCACACGTCAGACACCACTCAACCGGTTCATGCCAACCAGCATGACCACAAGTTATGCCGTATCTATTTTTAGGCAATAGAGACCAGTTCGAAAATCAGCTCTATCGAAACACATTTCGTCTCTACAGGTAATGCTTGCCTGGAAAAGAAATCCGCTTGAGAGAACATTCGGCATTTTGAATTCAAACATTATTTTTGCCGTGGCAACTGCAAGTCCATTTGTTTTTTCCCCCGGAGAACGGTGACACCAAAAGTTTGCCCGGGCTTTAATTCATTCACCCCATAAGCAAGGATATCTGTCTCGCGATATAAATCATTTCTTCCATTGAAAGAGATGATAATATCGCCTTTTTTGAAACCGGCCCGTTTTGCAGTCGCATGCAGTCCATACTGACCAAGATGACGAATTTTGAGCGCCATCGACTTTCCATCTGGAATTCCAGCGTCTTTCCGTTGCGCTGCCGTCGTTTCCTCTAAAACGGCGCCACCGAGAACCATTCTACGTAGAGGCCAACTACTCACCCGCCAGGAAAGATCATCTTTTTGTTTCCACCCTGCGGGAAGCGAAACCGTAAGATCGAGTTTCTGTCCATTCCGATCAATTTGAGCAGAAAGACGATCTTTCTGCTTCGCATGATGGAATACCCATTGAACATCGGCAATAGAGAGCATCGGCTGTCCCTCCAAGGCTAAGATCTGATCCCCCTTCTGAAAACCAGATCGTTCTGCGATCGAACCAGCAAGAATTTCTTTCACTACCGCTTTTTCTTTTGGATCCAATATCAGTCCCAAAATCTTTGGATGAGGATACTGAAACAAAATTCGTTCGGGGATCGATTTTTGATTTCTAAGAAAGAAATCTCGTTGTGCATCACCGATCTGATGACAGTGAATGCAACTTTTA
>JAJDEK010000506.1 GCA_029259875.1 Planctomycetaceae bacterium | reverse complement strand
GGGGGAAGTTCGTAGTCAAAAGTGTTTAATTCGGTCATGAAGTAAGTTTCTGAAGCGTTTGACTTAAAGAGGGTTTGGTTGAGTCTGCTTAAATTTCTCGGGAAACGGTTGAAAATGGCGGATTTTAACGAAGATTTTTATTTTCTCTTAGCATATTGAGCACAATTTCGGAATCTAAGCTTGTCGCCAATTTCAGCCTTCGAACAATAGAATTCAGGTAATGGCTGACTGAACCAGTCGTATGCTGATTTTTTGCTTCCTACAAAGGAAAAATGGTTGTCTGACGAAGTCTCTCCCACTCCGATTGCTTTTTGTATTACCGGGTTGCAGCCTGGCGGGGCGGAGCGTGCGCTCGTTCAGATTGTGAAGCGGTTAAATCGTGAAAAATGGGCTCCCGTTGTTTATTCTCTGACAGGCACAGGACCACTGGTAGATGAACTTCAGTTAGCGGAAATTCCCACAGAGATCTTACATGCGCATTCACCTCGGGATGCTCGCATTATCTGGCGGTTAGCAAGAAAATTCAAAGCACAAAAACCAGTTTTACTGCAAACATTTTTATTTCATGCCAATCTAGCTGGTCGAATTGCTGCCCGCTTATCGGGAATACGGCATGTTGTTTCTGGCATTCGTGTCTCCGAAAAACGAAAGAATAGCCATCTCTCTCTGGATCGTTGGACTAATGGTCTCGTAGATTTGAATGTCTGTGTCAGTCAATCGGTGGCACAGTTTTCTATTCAGCAGGGAAAGCTTGCAGAGTCCAAAGTGATGGTGATTCCCAATGGTGTCGATTTCGAATTGTTTAATACTGCAGAAGCGATGGATTTGCGCCCCTGGGGGATTCCTTCCGGTGCGAAGGTGATTCTATTCGTAGGGCGATTAGATCCCCAGAAGGCCCCCTGCGATCTTCTGACTGCGTTTTCCGGCTTTGCAGAGCAAGCTTCCGATTTTCATCTCCTGTTTGTTGGCGAAGGGCCGTTGAAATCAGAGCTGGAACAACAGGCCCAAAAATTGCCGTGTGCTTCACGGATTCATTTCACTGGTTGGCTACCTCAGATTCCTCAATTGATGAAAGCAGCCAGTTGTCTGGTGCTCCCCTCGTTATGGGAAGGGATGCCAAATGTGGTCCTGGAGGCGATGGCCTCTGGTTTACCAGTCATTTCAACAGACGTTGATGGGGTTTCTGAACTGATTGAAAATGGTAGGCAGGGGGTTTTAGTAGCTCAGGGAAGTCCTGCTGAGATTCAACAAGCATTACTCGATCTTAGTAATCAGCCTTCGGTGTTTCACGAGATGGCCAAGAATGCGCAAATTACTGTCAAAAAAGAATTTACATGGGATTCTATAGCCCAGAAATACGACCAGATTTACGAAAAGGTGCTGCAACAGCATCGCTAAATTGACGAAAATCGAACGTTAAATTTGATTCGGATCAACAAAATTTAAAAAACTAAAAAATCACAATTCCAATCGTGATAAGTATCTAGGTCATTTCAAGTTCTTTGTTTTCTTCTCTATGAATCAATCATGCTTGACGATTCCGATCTGGCTGATAAATTCATCACTCTGTGGTGAAGAATGGTGGCAAGTGGGGATCAATGGCGTTAACAGGAACCTTCAATAAGACTTTGGATGGAAAACGTCGTTTGGCAATCCCCAAGCGAGTCAAAGAGGAGCTCGTTAATAAAGAATTTACACAGATTTATATTGCACCGGGCACTGAAACATCTTTGTTGCTTTTTTCTGAGAAAGGATTTGAACAGCAGGCACAACGCTTGAAAGAATATTCCAATAATGTCCCTGAGGCAGCCCGATATCTCCGTTTGTATTATTCGCGGGCAGAGAAAGTAGAAGTGGACTCTCAAGGGCGGATTTGTATTCCTGAACGTTTAGCAAACCTGGCTAGCTTGGAAGCAAAGCAGGAAGTGATATTGATTGGAGTTCAAGATCATGCAGAAATTTGGAGTACAGAGCGTTGGGATACCTATCTTAAGGATCACGGACCTCATTTTGATGAAATGGCCACTCAGGCCTTTGGGCAAATGCCCTGGTAGAAATCAAGCCGAGATGGAACGGCTGGCTGATGGCTACCAATTTTAAAAGCAGTTTAGCAACGAAAAATAAACAGTGTTATTCAAGGAGGAAATAATGGAACTCTTCCGCTGGCTACCGGGCTTTGCGGATTGAAGGTGAAATGGAAGTCACCTGTGTGTGCTCAGAATACTTTGGTTGGGCCACCGGTCGTTCGTCTCCGCACTTAAGTAGAATGGAAGCTACTTGAGACGGATGGCTTCAGGGTTCCCTCCTTGTGCAAAGAAATTTGCTGAGAAAACAGAATTCTCTCACTGCCAGCAGTAATTTTGTGGATCGAGATTGATTCAATTGCTTTCTATCAGACGACTTAGCGATTTTACTTTACTGCTTTTCAAATAACTTTAACTGATCTTGTCAAAAAAACGAGAATTTTCTAAACTTCTCGGGCTTGAAATTCAAGTTGGTTCTTCAACTTAACACACAAGCAAACAATCTCTCAGAGTTTCATTTCAAAAGTCTCTACCCCCTGCCTTAAAACCAAATCATCAGATTTAGAATTAATCGAATGGTTATTGCCTATTCGATTGATAATAGATCATTTTATTTAGAATCGTTACCAAGTGAATGTCAGGTATGTCCGGTGATCAGAAGAAGCCTATCCATTTACCGGTCCTGTTGCGTGAGGTCATTGAACAACTTGATTTATCTCCCGGTCTAGTGGTTGTTGACGGAACAGTAGGAGCTGGAGGTCATAGCCAGCACATTCTGCGAAGAATTAGTACAGAGGGAATCTTAATTGGTTTGGATCGCGATGAGATGATGCTGAATTTTGCAAGAGACAAATTACAGTTAGAAAAATCATCAGCTGAGCAGTGGCACCTCAAGCAGGCAAGTTACGCAGAACTTCCAGCAGTTATGGAAGAACTGCAATTGAAAAACATAGATCGAATCCTGTTGGATCTGGGGTTATCGTCGGATCAACTGGGAGACAACGAACGTGGTTTTGGATTTGAGTCAACGGGAGAATTGGATTTACGGTTTGACACCAGTACGGGAGTTCCTGCTTGGAAATTGCTGGAAACGCTCCCCGAATCAGAATTGTGTGAAATATTCGAAATTTATGGCGAGGAACGTTTTAGTCAGAGAATAGCAAGCCAGATTGTCAAGCAGCGGAAAGCGGCACCGATCAGGACGGCTACAGAATTGACAAGAGCCGTTCGCGAAGCTGTCCCGACAAAGGCGTTGGCTTCAGCGAGGAAAAACCCGGCAACACGCGTATTTCAGGCGTTACGGATTGCGGCGAACAAAGAACTCGAACAATTACAAATTATGTTGGAATCTGTATTACCACAAGTACTGAAACCGGGAGGTCGGGCTGTGATTATCAGTTTTCACTCTCTGGAAGACCGGTTGGTCAAGCAAGCCTTTAAAAATCAAACTATCTGGAAGAACTTAACACAGAAGCCGATCGTCGCAACCCAGGCAGAACAGCGGGTCAATCCGCGTTGCCGTACGGCAAAGCTGCGGGTTGCAATGAAGACATAATTATTACTACGAAATTTGGTTGCCAGACAAATAGATTTCTATTGGTCTGACGAAGACAATTTTTACGTTTTATTGGAATTGGTTCAGTGCCATGACTGAAGAAAAAAAAGCAGAAAAGACAGCCGAAGAAGACTGGGGAGTTGAAAAACCCAAGTCGGGGATTGCCATCGAAACCAAAGTGGGTCTTTGCTTGATTTTTATCCTGCTGAGTGCCTTTGGTTTGGTCGTGTATCAGAAAATCAATCGACCACAGGAGGATCTTGCTGTTAATAATCCTGCAGAGGCTGGTTCTACGGAACACTCATCAGAAACAGATCCGAATCAAGAAGTAGATCCTTTTGGAGCGGGAAATACTGAGCCTAACTCTTCCGCTCAGGTGCTAAATCAGTCGAATGGAAGCAATTCAGGGTTTTCCACTCCACAAGAAGGACAGGATCAGGATAATTCTTTTGCGATGCAGCAATCTGGGACACAAGGCGCGGATCAGTTTTCTCAAAATGCGTTTGAAAACCAGACTGAGCCACAACAGTCTGCAGAACTCGCTGGGAATCAGGCAGACAATGGATTCCAGCAGTTTGATTCCTCACCAAGTTCGAACAATGAATTTGCAAATCCTTCTCAAAATGAATTTCAGCCTGACATGCAGAATCAGGCAGAGCCAGCGACTTTCAATAATTCTCAACAGGAATTCGGCTCAGAGCAGCAAAACCCGTTTTCAGAAGGTGACCAGTTGGCTCAACAGCCAGCACAAACGGCTCAGCAACAGAACAATTTCAATTTGGAGTCCCAAAATGGATTACCACCCGATCCAGAGATAGGGGATTCGGGCTTGATGGAGAAACCTTCGGAAAATGAATTTTCTCAGACAGCAGAAGGAACCGCTAATGCATTCCAGGGAGAAGAAGATCCGTTCGGTGGAGCAGCAGCACAGCAGGGACAAAATATGCAGGCAGAACCACAGCAATCTGCGGAAAATGAGTTTGGAAACTTTGATCCTTCAAATGAAGTGAATTCGGCTCAGATGCAAAACCCTGAGGAATTCTCTGAAAAAACAGCGAAGATCAATATAACAGATATTTCCAGTCCCGCTGAAGCAGGTGAGTTTGATGATGCCGCATTCTCACAAAGTGAACCTCAAACATCGACGGCTCAAAATGGGCAGTCATTCGGCCAGGAATTCGAACAACCACAGGTTTCAGAATTCAATGCAGGTGCGATGAATCAGAATGAGGAGCGGTTTGGTAATTTTCGTCCGGAAGAATTTTCAGCGCAACAAGCAGAAAGTGTTACGACGGTCAAAAATCCTACTGCAGCAGCAATCGATTCAGGTACGTTTCGTAACTCAGAAGTGATGACGGAACAGCAGTCACCTCAGGCTCAGGGGCTATTTGATCGTCCTGCACCTACCAGGGAAGCTTCCACCCAGGAATTCGGTGCTTTACAGGAAGAGTCATTCAATCAGCAGCCTGTTGCAAATGCACGCGGTGAATACACGGTACAGCATGGTGAGAATTTCTGGACAATCTCCAAGAAATTGTATGGTAGCGGGCGTTACTTTCAAATACTGGCAGAGATCAACAGAAGTCGCGTGAGTGATCCACAAAAGATGAGACCTGGGTTGAAATTGATTGCGCCGGATCGAGCGGCGGTCAATGCACGATATCAATCGCGGCACAAATCGACACAAACAATAGCTAGTAAGTTTTCCGGAACAGGAGCAATGCGTAAATCGAATAAACCATCCGGATTTTTTATCAGCCAAGATGGACGTCCGATGTATCGCGTGGGAAGTAATGATACATTGACCGATATTTCACAGAGGCATCTTGGGCGTTCTTCTCGCTGGTTTCAGATTTATCAGATCAATCGTCAAAAGCTGCAGAACCCCAATAAGCTACAAATTGGCACCGAATTGCAGCTCCCTTATGATGCCAGTCGAGTCAGTCTTGTTCCCGGAAACACATCCAGCCGATAGTGAAATCAGGCGTATGTGTTCGTCTTATTTCATGGGAATCTAAACCAGCGGCGAATCGATTGATCATCGGCCCGTTGGCTTGGAAAGGCTGGGTTCGATGTTATTCCGTTTCGGGAGTGCAATCTTATTAGCGGTTGCTGTATCGCTGATCGGAATTGCGCTTGAAAAAGAGAGTCTGGAGCTCAAACGCCGCGTCAGTCGCCAGCATTATCAATTGGATGTGTTGGTCGATGTCCATGCCAAAATGAAACTGGCTACACAGCAGGCTGGTTCTCCAAGACAAGTCTTGAACTCCATCGAACGGGGAGAGCTTGATGTGCAATCAAATCAGCGTCCTTCAGTAACAGATCGGCGTGAAATGCCATTACTACAATGGCATTTGAATCGTTCGACAAAAGCGGTGAAAGATTAGTCTGAGAGAACTTTGTCACTACATATTATATTAGAGTCATTTGAATCTAGTTCGAGGAGTCTGGCTGCTGGAATTGAATATCATTCGAACGACCATAGATGAAAGTGGGTAGTTTTTTGAGTTCCGGAAGGTTTGATCTTAAAACAAGTTGGCGAACCTGGAGTCTTATGATTCTGGTGGTATTCGCATGGATTGTGATTTCCGGACGGCTCATTTATCTTCAATACATCGGACATCGTCAGTTCGCAAAGGTCGTGGCACGACAGCAGGTTTATAAAGAAAAAATTCCTGCCAGGCCAGGGGACCTGCTTGACCGAAACGGACGACTATTCGCAACAACGATTGTAGCCAGCAGCTTGTATGTGATTCCACAACGCCTGGAAAATCAGAAAGATGTGTCACAGATATGCGAGGTGCTTAACCTCAATCGAACTCATTTTCTCAGTCGACTGAAACAGAATGAGGCCAAACTATTTCTTTGGGTCAAACGTCGTCTCACCGATCATGAACTACAAGGTATCAGAGCGCTGAATCTCTCTGATGAGGTCTGGGGCTTTCGCCAGGAATACCGTCGTAAATACCCACAAGGCGCATTAGCCGCACACGTTTTAGGATTAAGGGATATCGATGGTAAAGGGCAGGGAGGCATTGAAGAGGCTTTTGATCACTTGATATGTGGTCAAAATGGCCATCGGTTTCAGATTCGTGATGCGCATGGGCGTGTGATTGAAGTTCGCAATGATTCTCGAGTAGCAGCACGCAATGGAGAGACTTTGGTTATGACGCTGGATTCCATTATTCAGCTGTATACCGAACGACAGTTGCAGACAATTGTTAATAAATGGCGACCCAAAAGTGCATGTGCTATTGTAATGGATGTCAAAAC
>JAJDEK010000505.1 GCA_029259875.1 Planctomycetaceae bacterium | reverse complement strand
CAAAAATCGCCAACGATTCCTGGATTTACTGGATCTGACACACCAGTCTTCTCATGATTGTCCAGCACTAAATCAATCTCGGACCGCTGAAGAATCATTAGAATCTCACCGTAGTTCAGGCGATTCCGACCAGAACCACTGGTATCTGTTTCATCTGAACGAAGTCGATCTAGGCGTACTCCTGATGACTGAACACCAAAATGACAACACCTGGGAAGTCGTCTATATGGGAGTGGCTCCAGAACACCGAGGAAAGGGCTACGGGGCTGCTTTGATTCAACATGGATTGCTTGAAGCCCAGGCTCACAATCAAAAGGCTGTCATACTCGCCGTTGATTACAAAAATTCCTATGCGATAAAGATTTATGAAGAATTGGGATTTATGAGTCAATACACTTTAAGCGTCCATGCTCGGATTCGTTCTGGTTTCCCCGAAAAATAACAACAATTCAATAAACATGTTTTGAACAAAGAAACGTGCCTTTCTGTGATTTTTTTTCGGCGATATTTGTCATTTTCTACTGGTAAAACAGCTTTTGATTTCGGTCTCAAAAATCTGAAGAAAATCCTCTCCGTTTCTGTTTGACTCTTTGCTAAATCAAGCTAGTATCAGAACCACTGAATGAGTAAACGCAGCGGGCTGGAAGACAATTGCCTTATGATCTTCCTGATGCTGTTCACAATGGAGCTTTTTAGCGCATCATTTCCATATCAACTTCATGACCATGATTTCTACAGAAGAGCAGGATTTCGCTTTTCTGGTATTATGGTATAGGGATTTTGCGCGCAAGGGGAGGGTGCAAGATGCAACCCAAGTCTTTGGCAGTGGAGGGTACGCTTTGTGCTTCAGCAACAAAGCCACCAACGGAAGCCAAGCTGGGGCCTGCTTTAACCGAATCGAGTGAGCAATCGATTAATCAATTGCTTGCGCAGCAGATCGGTGAACGCAGCTTCCAGAACTGGTTTGCAGGAAAAGTCATCTTCAAACTGGAGGGAAGTCTCCTCATTATAGGTGTCGCCAGTCCATTTTTATTGAGCTGGATGCAAAAAAAGTTTTCTTCCCAAATCTATGCTACGGCTCTGGCCTGTATTGGTCCTGCAGCGGAATATCGATTTGAAGTGAATCCTGATCTGGTTAAGGTATCATCCAACAAAATCCAAAAAGCGGACCCAGCCCTCACAACTACTGAAGATCTCGAATCGAAACCTTCTGTTACAAATACAAAGAAAGCAGCACGAGAGCACCGACGAACTGATCAACCGAAATCCAAAAAAGAATCACCGGCTTATAAAGGCAGACTCTTTTCGAATCTATCCACGTTTGTAACTGGTAAGTCAAATCAACTGGCATATATGGCAACCCTTCAAGCCAGCGATCAGCCAGGGGCACTTTATAATCCACTGTTTATTCACGGTGGAGTAGGCATCGGTAAGACTCACCTCCTGGAAGGATTCTATCGCAAAGTCCGACAACTATATCCTTCGCTGCAAGTTGTTTTTCTAACCGCAGAATCATTCGGGAACTACTTCTCGAAAGCGTTACAAGAAAGATCTGTCCCCAGCTTTCGCCAGCGATTTCGTAATGTCGATGTGCTCATCATCGATGACATTGACTTTTTTGAGTCCAAACGGATCTTTCAAGAGGAACTCTTACATACAATCAAACATTTGGAAAGCCATGGCCGACAACTCGTTTTTTCGTCAGACAGACATCCACGTCTGCTGACAAAAATGAGTGAAGAACTTACCACACGATTTCTCTCTGGATTAGTCTGCCGTGTCGAATCCCCTGAAATTGAACTACGACTTGAGATTGCCCGTCAGCGTGCCTTGAAATTAAAAACTCCCATCACGGAGGGAGCTTTGGAATACGTTTCACGACGATTTACCAATAACGTCCGGGAACTGGAAGGCGCCATAAACTGTCTGCAAACTTATCATGTGATGACCAAGCAGAAAATCACAACTTCAATGGCACGCCAAATTTTGGCTGATCTTGAACGAGATTGTATCCGAATTGTCAAACTCGATGATATCAAGCAGATCGTTTGCTCTACCTTCGGTATTTCTGAAGCAGATTTGAAATCCTCTCGCAGAGCGAGAAATATCAGCCAACCTCGAATGCTAGCCATGTTTTTGGGGAGAAAATTAACTCAAGCCGCATACAGCGAAATCGGCGAGTTCTTTGGGGGACGCAATCACAGTACTGTGATGTTTGCAGAAAAACAGGTTAGAAAATGGCTTGAAAACCAATCTTCTATTCAGGTTGCGTTACAAGAATGGCCCACGGAAGAAATTATTGAGTCTCTGGAACAACAGCTTTTAGCCAGTTAAGCTTCTCAATGTGATCGTGATTTCTGATCAATACTGACCTTGCTGCGCTGGAAACTGGTAAGGCGAAGCTTGTGGCTGTGCTCCCCATTGTACGGGAGACGATATCTGCTGGTTTGCATTCTGGTGATTGACTTCTGCGTTATGAGAACGCATATTCGCAGGAGCAAATGCAGGATTATTGGAATAAAGTGCAGACTGGGGTACTGATGAAGGAATTTGATGAATTCGTCCCAAATTCCGATTCTGCGAAGCAGGATTCAACCTATTCATCTGCGAAGTTTGTTGATTTGAAAACTCGTAGCCTGCCTGACTGATTCTGGGAGATGTTTGCTGCTGGTAGGTTGGCTGCCCTAGCCCTGCCTGGCGAATACTTTGACCACCTGTTTGATAAACGTTCTGATCTGGCACCTGAGCGGATGCAGTGATGGGATTGCTGGTAGGAATCTGTGAAGCCATCAACGGTGAACCGTGCGAATTCATCTGTCCTCCGCCAGCAACGGGAAACATCTGACCGGGTCCCATGTTCATACCAGTACGGGCTGCTTCTTGAACCAATTGCCGATCATTACTCTGCTGAATTTGTTCTGAGTGCATTCTCGGTTGCTGTGCTGG
>JAJDEK010000504.1 GCA_029259875.1 Planctomycetaceae bacterium | reverse complement strand
GATTTGTCACGACGTGAAAGTCGAAAATTGCCACAGCCATGACAATGCCGACCTCGGCGTACATCCGGGATCTGGTTCACAGCGACCATTGATACTAAATAGCCGGCTAGATAACAATAATATCGGCATTTTCTGGTGCTGGGGTGTGAAGTATGGTTTGGCAGAAAAGAATCAGCTCAATGGAAATAACTATAGTATTTCCATCGGTCATAATGACACTGACAATATCATGCGAAAAAACAAAATTACCAATAGTGGAAAAGTAGGAGTTTTGTTTCGGAACGATGCCCGAGGAAAAAACTTCTGGGCTAATCGCAATACCGTAATTGACAATGAAATCATCAACACCGGCGCTAAAGATGGTGTAGGCATTGATATCACAGGAAAAACAGCTGAGTTAATAATTACAGGCAATAAAATTGTTGAGCAGCGACAACCTATGCAGCGAACAGGCATTCGCATCGGAGCGGAAGCAGGTAGCATCAAGTTGGCTGACAACCAAATTCAGGGTTTTATGAAGTCGATCGATGATCAACGTAAATCCCAGAATTCATAATAGAAGCTTTCAAAGCATCAAATATTGTATTGAATGTTCTATTCGGCGGAGATTTCTTCTGACTTGAGGCATTTGCCGATTTGCTTGACCGCTTGTCTGAGACGTTGGGAGTTTTCGACGATGGCCATACGCAGGTAGCCTTCACCGTCTTCACCAAATCCACGACCAGGGCTGACAGCAACACCTCCTTCATCGAGGAGTTTCATCGCAAAGTCAATCGATCCCATTTCTGACCAGGGTTCGGGGATTTTTGCCCAGACGAACATACCTGCCTTTGGTCGATCGATTTCCCAACCCAAACGATCCAGGCCACCACAGAACACATCTCGCCTTTGCTGGTATTCTGCAGCAATGCTATCGACGGCGGCGTCACAGTGTCGCATGGCCACGATCGCAGCAATCTGAACCGGCTGAAACAGGCCATAGTCGTAATAGCCTTTAATCGTTGAGAGGGCTCGCACCATCTCCGAATTACCTGAGCAAAATCCAATACGCCAACCGGCCATACTATAACCTTTGCTCATCGTAGTGAATTCCACGCCGACTTCTGTCGCTCCGGGAGTCGCCAGAAAGCTGGGAGCCTTGTAACCATCAAAGCAGATATCTGCATACGCGAAATCACTGATGACCATGAATGAATATTTTCGGGCAAGGCGGACCAGTTCTACATAAAAGTCCTGTTCGATTACAGTCGCACTGGGATTATGCGGAAAGTTGACCACCACCACACGTGGTTTGGGGTAAAGGTGTTCGCAGGTGTAAGCGATGTTAGAAAGAAACTGATCTGGCTCGCGACAATCAAGCTCGATCACATTTCCAGCGGCCAGCATGACGGCATAGACGTGAACCGGAAAAGAGGGAGAAGGCACGATGGCAGTATCTCCCGGACCCATCAAAGCCAAGCATAGATGACTAAAGCCTTCTTTCGATCCGATGCAGGTTACTACTTCCGAATCGGGGTCAAGACGCACTCCGTACCGTTTCCAGTAACGGGCCGTCACTTCTTTTCTGAGGTTGGCGATTCCATTAGCGACGGAATAACGGTGGTTGCGTGGATCGGCTACCGCCTCTGTCATTTTTTCCACAATCAACGGGTCGGGTGGGTCTGTGGGGTTACCCATCCCCAGGTCAATCACATCAACGCCCGCGACACGCTTTTCGTATTTCAGCTTATTGATTTTCCCGAAAAGGTAAGGAGGTAAACGTTTTACCCTCTCAGCAACTGGGATCTTGAAACTATCATCTGAAAAAGGAACTTCCGATTCGCCACGCATAATGTGTGCTCTGTCTCTTTTAACTAGGGATATATGTCAACAATTTGTCAGAGATCATTTGATTCAACTGCAATTCCGTTAGACGGAAGAATCTGGCCTGACCTTCACTATTTTACGCGATTGCCAATAAAAATGCGCCTGCGGAACACGGGTAATTTCGCTCAGATTTTCAAGACGTAAAAAAACGTGTGTCAGTAAACTGAGACTGACACACGTTTTGGCGATTTGGTTCTCATAATTTTGAGAAATGACTATTTAGGAGGCTGCAAACCCTGAGTGGGATTGGGAATCGCTCGATTCACACGACCTGGTGCAAAGTTGGTTCCCGAAGTTTTGGAGACTCCACCTGTTGTGGTGTTGGTAATGTAATTGTCTACGCGAGTTTCTCTTTTGAGTTTTTCAAACACGCGTGCAACAGCCTCTTGGGTTTGTTCTTCTGTCAACTGGTCCAGTAACTGAGTTTTGACATCGTCGATACTAGTGACGACAGGTTCTGTACGACCTTCACAGAGCAGAATGGCGTAACGGCTCAAACCGATTTGAATGATCCCGGAAACCTCTCCCTTTTTCAATTTGAAGGCAGCTTCCCAGAGTCTTTCATTATCGGAGTATTGTGGGATCGGTTGAATCGCCCCACCTAAAGCACGGCTATTGGGCTCAATTGAGTTATCGCGGGCGATGCGTTCAAACTCGGTTGGATTCCTTTTGACTTTGTCCCAGACTTTCTGGGCTCGGCCCAAGTTGTCCAGCATGATCATACGAGCTTTGACGCGAGGACCATAATCGCGAACGAATGCCATTTGGACTTCTTCCTGAGTTAAATTCGTTTTTTGACCTGCTAGTTTTCTCAATGCCAGCATGGGCCAGATTACATTGCGACGATATTGATTCGGATTCATTTTTCGCTCAGCCTGCAACATGTCATACCAGGTCTTGGTATCCAGGTTGAAGCGTTTGGCAATCTTGTCTACTTCCGCATGAACTTCAGCTTGCTCTACAGCGACACCCGCTTTCTGACAGGCTTGCTGGATGATTGCTCGGTTCACTACGTTTTCCAGAACATCCGGGCCAAATAGAGCCAGGCATTCGCGGGCCAGTTCATCTTCGCTGATGACAACATTGCCGACTTTGGCGACAGGTTGACTGCGAACGGCAGGTTGATTTCCGGAAAGTCGCACTTTGCCAGCTCTTTTGTCTTCACCCGCCGAACCATCTTTGGCGTTGAATGTTTGAAACAAAAGCACGCCAGCAAAAAGAACCAGTCCTGTACCGGCTGCGAAAAAGAGAATTTTACGTTTTGGATTTGTCTTTGATTTGGTCGCATGCGGGTTTGGGGTTGGTTCGCCCATCACTAAAATCTCCATTTTTGTATCCGACGCGAGCAGATCATGTGATTACCTGAAGTCAGCCCCGCCAGAATTCCTGGCTGGATTCAACGTTCCTTTGGGTCTTGGATCGTTGGGAAATAATTCCGAAATTACCCTAAAACAGGTGGTTTCAGAATTACTAATCACGTTGATACTTAGTCGTCAGAAGATTTACGAAACTTCCTTGTCTCAAGCTCTACCATTAGAGCGCGGCAGGAATGTAAATCTTTCAAGAAAACAGGTCAACACCAATTTATGAACTAAATTATGTATACGTTTAGACATTTCCTGGTGACTCAGTAGAATTGTTGATGTGACTTCGTGTTGATTCTACGAAATATTTTGATCCTGATAAGGTGCTACTACGTTTCCAGAGAGTGCGTAACTCTTCGGTGGAAGCAAGCCGTTGATATCATCGGGCCGGTTCTAAAAGCGAGAAACCAAACCGATTTGTGAATAATCCGCTGGTGCACGTTTTCTTTGATTGCAGGCGAACTTTAGAGAGGGGTACAATCAAAGAAATGGTACTTTCATTGCCAGCATTTCATATTCGAACCTTTCCGACTTGAACTAGAACAATATTTCGAGAAGCAGCCAGACAACAGCATTAATATAAGGGAAATCAACATGGGATTCTGGATGGACAAATTACGGGCCGAATTGATTGATATCATCGAGTGGCTCGATGACTCGAAGCACGTCATTGCTTGGCGGTTTCCCCGATATCAAAATGAAATCAAAAATGGCGCGCAGTTAATTGTGCGTCCGGGACAGATGGCACTCTTTGTTCATCGCGGGCAAGTAGCCGATGTGTTTGAGCCAGGTAATTACCAACTCTCAACAGACAATTTGCCCATCTTGGGAACGCTTCAGGGATGGAAACATGGTTTCAATAGCCCGTTCCGCTCAGAAGTGTATTTTGTCAATACCACGCAAATTACAGACCTGAAATGGGGGACTCCCAATCCGATTATGCTTCGCGATCCTGAATTCGGACCTATTAGGCTGAGGGCGTTTGGAAATTATTCGCTTAAGGCCAATGATCCCCGTATCCTCGTCAAAGAATTGGTAGGGACTGATTCTGAATTCCACTCCGATGAGATTACTGAGCTGTTAAGATCGATCATTATTAGCTCTTTTGCTGATTTGATTGGCGAATCGAAATACGCTGCTTTGGATCTCGCTTCCAAATACACAGAGATCTCGACTGAGCTGAAAAAAACAGTCAATGAACGTATTGATGATGAATACGGTTTGGAAACCCCACAACTGCTGATCGTAAATATCTCTCTGCCTGAAAGCGTAGAAAAAGCTTTGGATACGAGGACCAGTATGGGTGTGATTGGCGATATGAATCAGTTCCAACAATACCAGATGGGGCAGGCGATGCTTTC
>JAJDEK010000503.1 GCA_029259875.1 Planctomycetaceae bacterium | reverse complement strand
ACCTTGCAGGGAAATATCTACTTATTGTTGGTAAGGATAATCTTGTCGAAAAACGACAAGTCGAGTTAGGTCAGCTACAAAACAACATGCGGGTGATTTTGAAAGGAATCAAACCCGGCGAGAAATATATTTATGAGGGACTTCAGCGTGCTCGTCCTGGTCGTCCCGTGACAATTAAGAATGAGTCGCCAGCACAAGCGAAACCTCAAAAACAATCTCAACCTAACGCTCAAACTAGCAAAAATAAAATAAAACCGGCACCCGCCTCTAAGTGAGAGCGGATTGAATTGATTCAATTATTTTTCATTAATTACTTTTTCTGAAAATTCAAAAACGAAACGGATAACGATGTTTTCCCGGTTTTTTATCTATCATCCGATTTTTGCCAGTGTCATCTCGATTGTAATTGCCATTGTCGGTGCGTTGGCTCTACCTTTATTGCCTGTAGAATTGTTTCCGGATATTACACCGCCGACTGTTGCCGTTACTGCGACTTATCGTGGCGCCGACGCACAAGTGGTCGCAGATACTGTGGCCACGCCGATTGAACAGCAGGTCAATGGTGTAGAAGACATGCTTTATATGTCGTCGAGCAGTACCAGTGATGGCAATATGACGTTAACTGTCACATTTGATGTCGGCACCGACTTGGACATGGCAAACGTGCTGGTGCAAAACCGGGTTGCGATTGCGAATCCTTCATTGCCTGAGGATGTGAAGAGAGAAGGGGTGACCACTCAGAAAAAATCGACGAACATGACTTTGGTGGTTGCGTTGAACTCACCTGATGAAACGTTTGACGAGCTCTATTTGAGCAATTACGCTTCCATTAATATCAATGATGAATTGAAGCGAATTAACGGAGTCAGTGATGTGACCGTGATCAATGCCAAGGACTTTGGCATGCGGATTTGGTTGAATCCGAATCAACTCGATACAAGAAACATCACGACGACCGATGTCGTCAATGCGCTACGTCAACAGAATGTTCAGGTTGCTGCCGGGCAGATTGGCCAGGAGCCAAATCCTGATGATCAGGATTTTCAATTGACCATTACAACTTTGGGTCGTTTATCAGATCCAAAAGAGTTTGCTAACATTATCATCAAAACCGGCGACGATGGACAAATTACTCAGATCAAAGATGTGGCCACGGTACAATTAGGTGCGCAAAGCTATGATGGTTACTCTCAGTTAGATGGGAAGCCAGCTGCTCTGATTGCCATCTATCAGTTACCAGGAGCGAATGCACTGCAAGTAGCAGAAGAGTCTCGAAAACTGCTGGAAAAATTAAAAAAGGATTTTCCAAAAGGTCTTGAATACTCTGTTCCTTACGACTCAACGGAATTTGTGACTGCTTCAATTACGGAAGTGGTTGAGACATTATTTATTGCGCTCGGACTTGTGTTTATCACGATATTCATTTTTTTACAGGATTTCAGGGCTACTTTAATTCCTGCAGTGACAATTCCCGTCTCCCTCTTAGGAACAATGGCGGTCATGCTGGCGATGGGATATACGATCAATACACTCTCGCTGTTTGGTATTGTGCTCGTGATTGGAATTGTAGTTGACGATGCTATTGTAGTTGTCGAAAACGTAACGCGTATTTTGGATACTGAAAAATGTTCGCCTAAAAAGGCAACTGAAATTGCCATGATCGAAATTACCGGTCCTGTGGTTGCGACCACACTGGTACTTTTGGCCGTGTTTGTTCCAACAATGGTCTTGCCGGGAATTACCGGACGCTTATATCGTCAGTTTGCTTTAACGATTTCCATTGCGACCCTGTTTTCATCTGTATGTGCTTTAACGTTGAGCCCTGCAATGTGCGGTATCATGTTGCGTCCTACAAAAGAGAAACGAGGCCCGTTCTTTCGATTATTTAACTGGTGCTTCGACGGCTCTTTAAATATTTACATGAAATTAGTCAAAACATTCGTGAGACGTGCGTTTATTATGATCGTTCCTTTAGTTGTGATTTTTGCCGCAACCGGAGTGGGATTTATGTCTGTGCCTGGAGGTTTTTTGCCAGATGAGGATCAGGGATATATTTTCATTAACACACAATTACCGGATGGCGCCTCCTTAAATCGAACACGTGCTGTTCAGAATCGAATCAATAAGATCGCTGCCGATCTGCCTGCGGTGACGAATGTAATTACGATGGGAGGTTTTTCATTGTTGAACAATTCAAATTCCTCGAATTATTCAACTACAATTGTCGCATTGAAAAATTGGGATCAACGACAAGAACCTGGCCTAAGTGTGTTTGCATTAGTTCGCAAGCTACATGTTCCTTTATCGCAGATTCAGGAATCGATTTCCTTCCCTTTCATTCCTCCAGCCATTCAAGGACTGGGTAATGCAGGGGGATTCCAGATACAGATTCAAGATCGTGGTTCTGCGGGTTCTGATGTCTTGCAAATGGCCACGACGGATCTCATGGATCGTGGTAACTCAGACCCCGTATTGTCGGGATTAAACACCAGTTTTAGTGCCACAGTACCACAGATCTATCTGGATATTGATCGCGAAAAAGCCATCAAAATGGGTGTGCCTCTGGATTCTATCTTTGACACATTGCAGGCGGAACTAGGTTCTGCTTATGTCAATGATTTCAATATATTCAACCGCGTATTTAAGGTGATGGTTCAAGCTGATGAGAACTTTCGAAACAAGGTTGAAGATATCACACGATTGAAAGTGCGGGACCGTCGAGGGAGTATGGTCCCGTTACATACGCTGGTGAAAGTCAATAACTCAGCCGGTCCTCAAAATGTGAGTCATTATAATTTGTATCCTACCGCTTCCATTACTGGGAACTCAGCTCCTGGTTACAGTTCCGGGCAAGCCATCACTCGGATGGAACAACTTTCTAACGAAGTATTGCCTCAGGGATTTGGTTATGAATGGACGGGAATTTCTTATCAGCAAATTGCCGCGGGTAATATGGCACCCTTTATATTTGCCATGGCAATTGTATTCGTCTATTTGTTTCTATGTGCGCAATATGAAAGCTGGACGATTCCCCTTTCGGTGATTTTGTCTGTTCCTCTCGGAATCTTTGGCGCCATCTTTGCCACCATGTTGCGTGGGTTTGACAATAATATTTATACGCAAGTGGGTTTTGTCTTGTTGATTGCGTTGGCCAGTAAAAATGCTATTCTGATTGTCGAATTTGCGAAGCTCCAACGCGAGTCGGGAAAATCAATTACCGATGCAGCAGTGGAAGCCTGTTTTCTGCGCTTCCGACCCATTCTGATGACAGCGATTAGCGCGATTCTGGGCGCGGTACCCCTGGCGATTGCCTCTGGTGCCGGAGCAGCAAGTCGTCAAGCACTGGGAACGGCTGTGGTTGCAGGGCTGACGGCTGCGACATTCTTTGGTGTATTCATGGTTCCGGTTATGTATGTAATCATTCAGAAAATGAGCGAATGGATTGGTGGCAGGAAGCAAGTACCTGAAGAAGAAGGTACAAATAGTTCTCCAGCGCCATCAAGTTAAGAATTCACATACTGAGAGTATGTTGCATTAACTGAAGTTGCGCTGTCGGCTGGCTTCATAGAGCAGAATCCCAGCAGAGACTGCTACGTTTAGTGACTCCGTCTTCCCTTGTTGTGGAATGCGAACCAGGTGAGAACATTCGTCGAGAAGTGCAGCGTTGATTCCGGAACCTTCATTTCCCACGATTACAACTGTCGGTTGCTGAAAATTATATTCTGAAAGAGTTTGTGGTGCATGCATCGTCGTCCCCACCACACAAACTCCTTCTTTTTTTAAGTTGTGACATACTTGAATCGTATCGGGAACTTTAGCAATCGGAATCCGATTCACTGCACCAACTGATGAGCGGCAGACAAGGCTGGTTACCTCGCATTGTTCATCGGACCCTACAAATATTCCGTGTGCGCCCAGCACTTCAGCTGATCGAATCATCGCACCAAAATTATAGGGATCTTGGATCCGATCCAGCATTAAATACAGTGGTGATGTTGTTTGCTGCTGAATGATTTCTTGTGCAGTTGAGTAAGGATAAGGTGACATTTTTGCAATCATCCCCTGATGATCACTGGCACGGCAGATTTGTGTGAGTGCGTCGTTAGAAGTAATGGAGATGGGAATCGATAATTGATTGGCACGCTGTTCTGCTAGTGCAATCTCTTCCGCCTCTAATTGATCTGATAAATGGAGTTCCCACATCGGCCAGAAACCTGCCGATAATGTTTCCAGAACCGCATTCCTGCCCCAAATCCAACACTTTTGATGGTTTCCCAGTAGGGGCTTATTTTTCTTTGCTTTAGAATGCTTTCCGACCATAGGAATTCTTTTTAGTTTTGACTATTCTATGAATGAAAATGACTGAAAGCTCAACACTGACAATCAATGTTGACTCTCGGTTTAATATCGTATACGAGAGAAATTTATAAAAATGTTGTGGTCTGTGATTTCATATTATCGAATCAAGTGATCCTCGATACGCTATAATAAGTTACTAGCAGTTTTTTACTGAAAATGACATAGAGGCAGTTATTTTGTCCGGAAATCCAATTATATATAAACCATTCGAGTGGGAACGATTGAGAATCGCGTCCCAATTTAATGCGAAGTTGATGGATCATTTACGCCCTTTTGTCAAACCGGGCATTTCGACTGATGAAATCAATCAAGTGGTTCACGAATTTACGGTCTCGAATGGTCACGTTCCTGCGACTTTGGGATATATGGGATTTCCCAAGAGTTGCTGTATCAGCATCAATGAAGTCGTCTGCCACGGTATTCCTGATGAGTCTGTTCTCAAAGAAGGTGATATTGTCAATGTCGATATTACCAGTATCGTTGGTGGTTGGTATGGAGATCAATCGGAGACCTTTCTGGTAGGAGATGTCTCGGAAGAAGCGCGAAAACTGGTTCAAGTGACGTTTGACTCACTTTTTCGAGCCATTAATGCAATTCGTCCTTCATCTAGTGTGATTGAAATTGGTGAAGTGATTTACAACTATGCGACAGACCTCGGTTATGGCGTAGTGCGTCAATATCAAGGTCACGGGATCGGTCGCGAGTTTCATACCGATCCTGGGATTCCTCATTATCCCACTTCTGGATCAGAGCGAGATCTATTGTTACCTGGTATGTGCTTTACGATCGAGCCAATGTTGAATGCGGGTACCTGGAAAACGGTGGAAGATCGTGGTGATGGATGGACCGTACGTACCAAAGATAATAAATTATCGGCTCAATTTGAACACACGATTCTAATGACTGAAGAAGGTCCTGAGATTTTAACTTTAACCAAAGAGGGACCTCAACCCGGTCATCAATTCTGAATATCTCAATAACGATAAATGGGATCTCATTTTCAGAACAGCCCATCGGTTGACTCTAAAATTCGCTTGAAGTGCTACTGTTCATGCTTTGATGATTATTGAAGTCAGCCATGCAAGCAGAGTAATGCTTATGGCAATTCTCATTTGAATGCATCAAAGCTTCATTGAGTAATAAATGCTTTTTGCTCTTCCCATCTTGCGGTAAGCTATTGCAGTTACTTAACAATGTATAGTATCTTAGAGAGATGGTCCATTTTTTGCAGGTGGATAACTGACGTGCAGACCGCTTTTTGATTTTGCTTGAACCGTAATAGTGATGCCTGGAGCCTAAATGATGAGACATTCGATGCTGATAGCGGGGGTCATCTTTTCGATGGCCATTTCTGTTTTTGCAGAAGAGAAAAACCTGGATTGGGTGCAAGTCACTGAAAAAGCAAGTTGGCAGCCACGCGATTCGCAAGGCGAATTGGTCTATAAAGATCAATTGTGGATTTTTGGTGGATGGTTCAATTCTTATAAAGCGCCCCCACGCGATGTCTGGAATTCACCTGATGGCAAAAAATGGAATCTTGTGACCAAACAAGCTCCCTGGATTCATAGCGACTTGCCGATGTCTGTCGTCTTTGATGACAAAATGTGGATGATGGGAGGTTGGTACAACGGGAGGCTCAAAGGCCACTCTGCAGGAAATGAGGTTTGGTCATCGTCAAACGGTAAAGATTGGGAATCAGTTACCAAGAAAGCGAACTGGACTCCTCGATTAGCTGCAGCGCTTGTGGAATTTAAGGGGAAGATGTGGCTGCTTGGCGGGATTGAAAACTATTATTTTGGCGATGATAAAAGTTTGAAGAATGATGTTTGGTCTTCTTCGAATGGTAAAGATTGGGAACTAGCTACTGCTGATGCAGGGTGGTCACCGCGTGCTTATCATCAGGCT
>JAJDEK010000502.1 GCA_029259875.1 Planctomycetaceae bacterium | reverse complement strand
TTCTGCCCCAATAACTTTTAAAGCGCTCACCTTGTGTGATGCGTTCTTGGGGCGAAAGTTTTCCCTGGTAGGTGAAGTCGTTGAAGTCATCACCAAGCAGAAGCAGGATTCTATGGTGGCGAGCGACGAATGCGCGGCGCGAGGTTTTGTTCCAAGTCCAATCCGGTTTTTCGTTCTGACAGAGTACTTGTGATTTAGAAATACTCATGCCGAGAACGCGAGAGAGAGTTTCCACCGTTGGGGTTTCCAGTTGATAGTCGCGGTTGGTGATAAAGAAAATCGCCACGTCGTTTTGAATTAAATGGTTGAGAAAGTCTTTGACGCCTGGAATGGCTTTCGACTTTTTTTCTTTGACCCACTGGCTCCACAAGTCCTCGTTCCAGTCCTTATCTCGTTTGACGAGCCGCGCCATAAAAGCCGCGTTATTCAACACTGTTTCATCAAGGTCGAGAATCACCGCAGGCGGAAGCTGCGCGTAGCCTGCTGTTTGCTCCACCGCCGCCGTCCAGCAGGGATCTCTGAGGGCTTTGGTAGACTGCATTATCGCCAGCCGATAAGCCTGAATACAGGCGACATCGTGTTCGACAGAGGTTTGCATCCAGAGTGTTGCGTCGAGCCCCTGATAGGTTTTGGCTATCGAAGCAGATTTAGTATTTGGCCCTTCCCCGTGTGCAGTTAACGTCGAGCAACCGAGAAATAAGAAGAACAAAAGTGATTTTGACATTATGGTCACCCGTATGAACTAGAAGCATCTGACTGGTTAGCCACTGAAAAAGGCTGACAGTGAATGAATCTTTATCATGGCTAAATACTCTTTTGGATCATAATTGTCAATCTGTGAATGGTCTTTCAGGATCAGTGCTGGTGGTGATTGCAAGCATCAGGCCACTATCGCTAGATTGGCCATTGATGATGAATTTTGTTACGCTAATTAGTCGGGCCAGTCTGAAACGTTTTTAAGTGAGTGAACTTTTAAGAAACAGATTCTTAGAATCTTTTCGGAGGCGGAACAGTGACACCACGGCTAATCTATCAATTATCTGAATTAAATGCATCTCATGTTTCCGAAGCGGGTGGAAAAGGCGCTTCATTGGGCGAACTGATGTGTGCCAGGGCTCCTGTCCCACCTGGATATGTTGTGACAAGCGCCGCCTTTCAGAAATTCTTTTCTCAAGGTGATCTAAGGCAGTTGGTCGTTGATGTGATTCAAGCATTGAATGCAGAGCAGATTGACTTAACACAAGCCAACCAACAAATTCTCTCTCATCTTGAGGGGGCTAAAGTACCAGGTGAAATTATCGAAGCAGTCAATGCTGCAGCGAGAGACCTTCAGGCAAGTCGGGTCTCTGTGCGTTCCAGCGCCACCTGTGAGGATAGTGCCACGAGCGCTTGGGCCGGACAATTGGAAACGTTCTTAGATGTCCCGCCTGACAAGATCATGGAGAACATTCGAAGTTGTTGGTTTTCATTATTTAGTAAGTCGGCTTTATCTTATGGCGCCACACATGGATATGCAGCGGGCCAAATTGCCGTGGCAGTCGTTGTTCAGAAGATGGTCGCCAGTGATATTTCCGGAATTGGTTTTTCGGTGCATCCCGTAACGCAAGAACCGGACATCCAATTGATCGAGGCCTGTCTGGGGTTGGGAGAAGCCATCGTCTCTGGGAGAATTGTTCCGGATCAGTTTGTGGTTGAGTGTCATACAAATCAAATCCTTGAATCCATTGTCGGTAATCAGAAAGAGGCGCTGTGGATTGGTGAAGAAAATTCAAAACCAGTCTGGCAGAAGCTCGATGGTCGAGGCACAAAGCCAAAGATCAGCAGTCAACAAGTGATCGAATATTCGAAGATACTGGCTCGATTACATGATCATTATGGACATCCAATCGATACTGAATGGGCGATCGAAGATGGTGCGTTTCAGATTTTGCAAGCGCGGCCCATTACAACTCTGGCGGAAGAATATGATCAAACGCTGATCGATGTGTCCCAGGAATGGCAGTTTGCCGTTCGGCGTCCATTTTTTTTACTGGCTGCAACAGTCTTACCATTTTGGCTTGATTCAAAACACGCAGATAAAACTTTAGGCACGCATTTGAACGAAGCGTTGTTGATTCAGGATGATACGGGAACGGTGAATCTCTTTTATGCTAAAAAATCAATCGATGCCTATTTGGAACATATCGGCGATCTGTTCCAAAATGAGCGGTCGCATCTGATCGAGATTTTAAAGCATGCATTAGACCTCTATGATCAAGGGCATGCACGAATTAATCAGGGGCTTGAAGGATTTGATAGTTTACAGGAGATTGAAGACTTCTTTGCTGATATCGCTCAACATACTACGGTCTTTCCTGCCTGGGTTTTGATCTACATCGAATCAAATCAAATTGAAGATCCTGAGGTGCAAGCACTAGCAGAGAAAATTCGCACGCATACACTCTACCCGGTGATTGAGCGAAAAATCATCGAACCGTTGGCAATCAAAACCGCGAAATCGCTTGGTTTCTCAGAGCCTGAACGTGCCTGCGAGCTGATGGTTTGGAGTGAGTTAAAGCACGGATTAGTGACTCGAGAATTATTAGAGTCTCGTTTGGCTGCCATCGAGGCGGGTGATCGATTTATATTTCAAATCATTGAAGATCAAGAGAAATTTCATCTCGTATCACAAACAGGTTATTTGCTCACTCGAATTGCAAAACAAAGGCAGCTTGAGCCTGCGAATGATTCCAACGAGTTAACAGGTCAGGTGGCCTGGCCGGGGATCTTTCGAGGGCGTGCCCATGTGGTTCTGAGTTTGGACGCAATGGGGCAGACAATGGAACCCGATGAAGTCTTAGTCTCGATCCAATCCAGTCCGGCTTTGATGCCGTTGTTACAGAAGTGTGGCGCCATTGTTACCGATGATGGTGGGATTGCCTGTCATGCGGCGATACTTGCTCGTGAGTTACGGAAACCAGCTTTGATCGGGACCAGACTGGCTACGACAAAGATTAAAACCGGAGATCTGATTGAAGTCGACACGTATCATCAAGTAGTTCGTATTCTGGAACAAGAAAAATAGTGTAGACCTTTCATCGAGTACTGTTAATGTTTCGAATCAAAAAACACTGATGTCTTTCGAGCATCAGTGCTTTTTGAACATTCAGATTCAACAGAAGGTATGTGCTTTACTTTGACTTCAAATCGAAATCATAGGTGATGCTCGAATCCGTACTTTGTTCCACTTCCGTTTCCAGCTTGGTGCTTTCAAACTTGCTGTATTGAGTAGGTAACGATTCTTTCGCTCCTTTCGCCATTACATCAGCGTCGGTGGTACCAGGAGGCACAGCTGGTACCGTCCGTGAGGCACCTAAGAGTTCAAATGATTTTGACCTATTTGGTTATCACAATGAAGTACAGTATGGGATCAAAATGAGGCAAGAAAGCAATCTGAATTGCTAAGAGGTATGATTGTGCCAGAGATTAGAATTGCTGTTTTATTGATGCAGAGAAAATGAGGATGACAGGACTTGAACCAGCACTCGACCCTAAGTCAAGTCACAGGACTTTTTTTACCAGATGGTTTTTCTGTAGATTCAGCATAAGCGAATGATAGATACGGTCATGCTGCAAGTGCTATTAATCAATTTTTAATTTGGCCCATTCCCTATCAGGTGGCATCCTTCATTTGATCAAGTTCCTTACGAACTTGTTCAATCTCTCGTTGTTCCGCTTCAAGTATTTTCGGATCATTGATATTCAGATGCGGTACAGGGCTCATGGATGAATATTGATACTCCTCGCCGAAGCTGATC